>DAIOXA010000005.1:16385-23914 GCA_036758185.1 Bacillota bacterium | reverse complement strand
CTAGCCCAGTCTGCCGCCAATACCGAAGATCTAATTGTCCATTGGGCCCCAGACAGTCGTAGCCTGGCCCTGGAAATGCTTGCGGAATCTGGCAACTTCCTTCAGGTTCAATTTCATGAACCCAACAGCAACCCTCGGGAAATCGAGGTGGGACAAGCCCGAATCCTGGGCTGGCGAGATAATTCCACCATGATGCTCTGGTCGGGGTCTTCTCCCAGGAATACCGTTAGCACCCTGGATGTGGATTCAGGTAGGATTCAGGCCATCGGCACTTTTATCAACCAGCCTGTCCTGACCAGCACAGGTAAATTGGCTTGGGCCGCTATAGATGGAAAATCCCTCACCATCAGCATTCAATATAGTGAAACCATCTTCACCTTGCCCCAGGAAGGCCTCTCTGTTTCCGGCTGGCTGCCGGATGATCGTGGTGTGCTTCTGCAGTCTGGAACAAAATTCTATATTGCTGATATCGTCACCGCGGAAATTACCGAACTAGACATCCCGTCCTTCCACCCCCACGCCGCCGGTTGGCGCTTGGACAATAAGATTACCGGCTCATTTCCTCTAGGCCTGGTGAATCACGTCCTAATCCTAGATATTGACACCATGAAAATGGCCCACACGGGCATCATCAGTTACTATGGCGCCTTCAGTGGCCAGAGCTATTATTGGCATGTCTACTCCAGCAGCATCTATATCTACAAAATCCACTGAGCCAACGGGGACGTGCGTCCCCGTTGTGAGCAATATTTAATCTGAAAAAAAATTTAACTGATTATAGATGGAAATGTTTTCTCCTATTAAGAATTGGATTAGTTTTTCTTTTTCGATATGCATCTTATGCACTTCAGGTTCAAAGACTATGTTCTCTGGCTGGAGTTCAAATATCTCTTCAACCCTAGTGCCAATAGAAAAGAATCTTATTGGTTTATTGAGGGATTTTGCAAGGGCAATCTCAGCTAAAACACCGTTAGATATTGGGCCAAAAACCCAAACCTCATTAGAGATTCTTATCAACTGGTTGTTTCCACGTCTGATATTCTCACGCTCTATTCTGTCCCCTAAAAAGTAACCAAATACTCGGAATGGATTTAAAGGGACTTTATCATGAGTAAATACATGCTGACACACCACATCTCTACAGTAATAAAAAACTTTGGATTGAGCGGTATATACTAAAGGTAACTCTGTCGTTGGACTAGTGGTAATAGCTAACTGACTAATAGCTATTGATATCTGAGGCTGAACAAGATCATTAATATGGTTATCTATTTGTTTAGCGACAAAAAATCCACTCACAAAAGCCGCTAATAATCCTCGAAAAAAACCGCAAGAATCACCACATATCCATACATTTTCTTCTTGAATTCTTAAATCTCGTAGAGATATTTGTGGATACCTACCTAACCCCTCTATGGTGGGACCATAAACCAAGGCATCTTTACTGCGGCAATAGTCTCCAAAGGTTTCAATGATAAAGTCTCTAATTATTTTATCAGCATATAACCCTAAATAGCTTTTTGAATTCATGTAATTCTCTAGACTGATTGTAAAGGTGGGTACTTGCCCATCTATTATCTTTTTTATTTCCTTCAGTAACACTGTATCTTTCTTATCATCTGTCACTCGTATATCTATCCCCACATTTGATTTATTTGTCTTCTTTTTTGACTGTGACCCATTATAAGAGACAATGTTATCATATTGGCCTTCTATTACTCTTCCATCTTTGCAGTTACAGAACGTTCTCACTTCGGTTACATCATCAACCTGTTTAATTATTTTATAATCTATTTGCGGGTTAGAGTATGGTTTGTATTGAGATGACGGGAACTCAATTCGAAGACCGACTTCGTATCGGACAAAGCATAAAGGATACTCAGCTCCGAAAATGTCCTGAAAGTTTTTGCTTCCATATCGTCCTGCAGCATAGACCACAAAATCACATATGAAAAAAATATCTCCACTACATGAAATAAGGTATTTGTTATCAATGCGTTTACTTACTTTTTGCACAGTTGCATTGGGTCTTATATTATCACCTAAAACTTCTATCATATGAGAAAGCAAATTTTTCCGATCATAAACTCCTAATACATCTGAATCGTAATATTTTTGGCCATTATTATTACCAGCTGACGAATTGCTATCGAAATCCTTAATACTAATGTTTACTTTAGAAAATAAATCCTTAACAGATAAATAAGCATCCTTAACCTCATCGTGTTGGCCTATTTTCCATAAATTTGAGGCTGATGGGCTGTATGATAATTTTCCATCTGAAAATAGGCCACAACCGCCAACTCCCTTACATACATCAAATCTATCATCAGATCTCTGTTCGAAGGGTTTTCCAGAATCAAGTACCAATACTTTCCTGTTCAATTTTGATAAAGAATATCCTACCGATAATCCAGCAGGGCCAGCTCCTATAATGATTACTTCAAATACTTGATTGCTATTTAACATTATTTATCAACACCGCCTAAGAAGAATTATTTAAAGGAAACCCAAATCGCAATCAAAGCTAAGATTAATGATAAAATCGACCAGGTCATGCTTTGCAAAGATTTCCCATGTTTGCTAACGTCTTCAATCTGCTTTTTGAGTTCGTTAATAGCCCCTTGAGCTGCAGTAATTGGCAAATAATGAAGGAGGCTTTTATCTTGATTATGCCCCTTATAACAATGGGTGGGTTCAATTAGTTTTATAAACTCAATGGTAGCATAGTGCTGCCCTCTTTTTAATAGTACAGGACTACTAGAAGAATTTAGAAGAAGGCAAAATAATATTCCTCTAAAACCTGGGTCAATTTGGGGTCCGTTCGATAGGATCACACCTTGACAAAACAAACTTACTGAAAGATCAAATCTCCCGCAGAAGTCTTTAGGCATATTTGCGTTTTCTCTAGATGTAACAATTGCATAATCGTAAGGTTCTATTAATAATAACGGCTGTTTTTTGGTTAGCGTATGAATTCTACCCTTATAATAATATTCGTCCCCTAGAGATAGATCATAGGATGCCCCTTCAATGTTGTCCAGGGAACCATTTGTTAAAAGAGACCCGCACTCCATTAACGATTTTATGATTCGCGCAGGGGCTACACCATAAGCATCTGATGTTTTACAAAGCGTTTTTATAAGGCTTGCGCATTTTTGGCTAGAAGAACAACATAGATAGTACATAAATAAATCTTGATGTGTGCGGTCACTTATACGTTGACTGACTTCAGCGTCTAAAGCTTCTTTAGATATTCCTTCATTTTTTAAACTTTCATTTAATAAATTATCATCAAGGTCCATAAAAAAAGATAGATATTTAGGTGGGGAACTGCTTAAAGGGTCTAAAGAGGTTAAACTAATAGCCGTTTTGATAGGCAAAACTACTATTGGAATTTTGCCTTTACTACAAGCAGTTTTCATTTTTCTTTCAACAGATTTTATAGAATCAGTACTTCTCATATCAATCTTCCTAAACTCCCTATCACTCGCCAATAATGTGACAACCGTATTCTTTCCGGAACCATTTGTTCCGCTTATAATTACCCCGTTATACTTCATTTTTATTCACCTCTCAAAACTACTTTTTTATATAGATTTTTGTTTTTGCTGAAATCATATCGTCTAATAACCTCAATGTTATTATGTTTAAAAATAACCGGGACATCTGTTTTATTTACACAACTAAATTTCAAGTAAAAATACCCATCGCAGTTGCTAGTGGTTATATAACCACCTGATTCAATTGTTACGCCTATGGTCTCTACTATTTCTCCATCTTGAGAAGTAGTGTAAATTGTACCCTCAATAATTAACTCAGTTGGCCTGTTGACAAAGATATCTGAATTCATGAAATCACTAAGGATCTTAGGTGAGCAAATAAAAAGAAACAGACATGTAGTTATAACAAAGAATAATATACTCACATTGATTTTGATATTTTTAACGTAATACAACGAATGAAGTCTTATCCTTTTAAGAAATAAGGTTAAAGCATCCTGAATTGAAAAATGATCATTCATAATCTCACCTCACTTGAGACGCCGCTACAATTAATTTCGACAAAATAATTTATTTTCCTTCATAGACTTATTGCGACTTTTCATAAGCGACAAATACAACGCGGAGACACCTCACCCTTCTTAATGGGATAAATCAGCCAGAACCATTATTACCCCTGCCACGGGTCTCCGGACTCTCTCCTCCAAGGATATACTCCAACTACGTTTGGGTAAGGCACGTATCCTGTCCTTATACCTGTCTAGTGACTTAGGCGCAATGCGTATTTGAGTGTCCTTAGTATTGGTAAAAAAGAACCCAAGGAATTTCCTCTTCCAGGGACGGTCAACTGCGCTTTTGCTCCGGTTGACCTTGAGTTTAAGCTTATCCTCTAAGAACTCCGGAACACCATTCATGACCCTCTCGCCCGCTCTTTTGGTTCTGACCTAAATGTTCAGTCGTCGGCATAGCGGACAAAGCGATGTCCCCGTTTCTCTAGCTCCTTGTCCAGGTCGTCAAGAAGGATGTTTGCTAAGAGTGGACTTAGCGGTCCCCCCTGAGGCTTTCCCTCTTCTGATCGAACGACGTAGCAGTTAAGTATGGCCCCAGCATTCAGATATACCCGGATGAGGCGCAGGACATGCTTATCGTCTACCTTGCGGGCAACCCTGGCCATCAGGATGTCGTGGTTAACGCGGTCGAAGAATTTCTCTTAGTCCATGTCCACTACATACCTGTAGCCTTGGGAGATATACTCCCTAGCCTTCTGCACCGCCTGGTGTGCGCTCTTGTCCGGTCGAAGCCGTAGCTGTGTTCTGAGAACCTGTAGTCAATTATTAGTGTTAGGACTTGCAAGAGGGCCTGTTGGATAAGGCGGTCGAGGGCGGTGGGGATTCCAAGAAGCCTTTTACCTCCGTCCGGTTTCGGGATTTCGACCCGGCGGACAGGCTGAGGCTTATAGGTTCCCTGCAACAGTTGTCCCTTAATTGTCGGCCAATGTTCTTTAAGGTATGGTCGGAGGGATTTAACCGTCATACCATCGATACCGGCCGCCCCATTGTTGCTTTCCACCTTCTGTAGTGCCAGGGTTATGTTGAATTTCATTATCAACCATCTCCATCAGGCTGTAACGCTTGCCTTCGCGGGTAAGCTCTCCGGTTCGCGCCTGGGGGGAACTCTGCCCGTAGTCCCCTGTGGATTCACCACTTCATCCTGCGGGCAGCTCCCTTGCGGGATATTCCGCTTTTCGTTGTTCGCCTCCTGAGCTCATCGGGTTCACTCCCTTACTTCATGTTTGGCCCTTCTCTGCTCCCGCGTCCGGACTCAGATACGTTTGTATTCTGCTGACTCCTGCCAGGTCCGCTGTGCCTCATGACACAGGTTACCGGTTTAACCAGCATCCTGGCAGGCCTCCCTGGGTAAGAGTGATGTCTTTCCCTCCATTACCCGCCCCATTTACTCTTGACAACCATTGGTGGTAAGGACTTTGTTTTATTATGCAAACTCATCCAGTTGTCACTAGCCTCACCTGGGGTTCGTGATCCTCGGGCCGGAGGTTTGCCGCTGGCTTTCTTCAGATTCCATCTCACGATGGACACCATGGTTGCATTGGCGAGTAGCAGACGAAGTCTGCGACCAGCCCTTGCCTTAAGCTACAGCTATTACACCTTCGCTGTTCGGGACTTTCACCCTATAGACAGCACCCATGCCGGGCGCACATAAAACAGGCCTGCCTCACACGAGACAGGCCTGTTCTTTCATGCAGGGGGACGTAGGCAGTCAAAAAGTTCTATGGGTATGTTTCTGAGGATACCAAACAGAAGCACTGCAGCCAGAAATCCCCAAATAAGAATTGGATGCAGGTACTTGCCCGTTATAGGATAACCGGTTACCGCTGAACGTAGCACAGTAAAACCGCCCCACAGAATAAGAGGCAAGGACAGGATGAACAACTGATTGTGCTGCCATGCAGCTACCAAATCGCCCCGGATTAAATTGTAGATGGACCTGCTGCCGCCGCAGGCAGGACAGTAAAGATCTAGATGCCTGAACAGGGAGTTATTGCCCCAATAAAAACCTGAGGGCCAATCGGCGGTAAAATAAATTGCAACAGCTAATCCCAAGAAAACCAGTCCTATTATTAAAATCCTTTCACCAGTGGCCATCTTCTCCCCTGGATTAGGCGCCGGAAATAGTATGCCAAGGATATGCATAAGATGTTTCATGCCTGAGTCGCGTTACTGCACTTGCTCCAATTCCCGAATAATTTGCTCCCAATCTAAGCCTTCGAGAATCTGTCCAAGAATAACACTGACAATACCTAGACCGATGGCAACAAAGCCAAGTACGATTCCAGCGACTGCATACTTCTGGTACTTGCTTTTGCCAATAAAACCGCACACTACTGCAACTATACCCAAGGGAAATCCCAAATACGGGCAACAGAAAGCTATTACGGTACCAATAATACCAGTGACCAAAGCTGTTATCCCTAGAGCATTGCTTTGGGGCGGTCCCGGCGGCCCCCCGGCATGCACAACTTCTGGTCTTTCATTGTAATAATTGTCTTCCATGTTCTAACCTCCTTTTATTACAGCCAAATAAGAATTCTATGCCGCCTGCTGAAAATACTATTTTTCAGGTACATTGAAAAATCTAATGAACCAAGCTTTCCTCCTTTGATATTCCTCCTGCGCCTGTAATGGGTATTACGCAACTGCATTCTGAGCCTTATCCCTATTCTCAAGACCAATCAGGCGGAAAAACCATGGCGCAGCCAAGGCCACCCAAATTCCCAAGACAAAGTAGCGGATAAAGGTCGCAACATGGTATAGGCTGGTTGCCTCTTCAGGATGGTTGAGAATACTCATCAGCAGGGGCTTTAGTCCCATGCGCAGGGCAAAGAGGCCAGCAATGCCAAGCACGGCCTTTAGAATACCCTGCCACCAATTGCCCCGGGGATGAAAGCCGACATAGTCCGACTCCAAACGATAGCCCCACAGGGCGCCCAACATAAAGCCCATAGTCAGGGGACCATCGCCGACGGGGTGAATGGCCAAAAGTACGGCGCAGAAGACAGCGCTAGCCAGCAACCACTGCCACAAATTCATTTTTAGCTTAACTCTGCGGGCAACTATCTCGTAAATTGTTATCCAGACCAGGCCCACCAGGATGCCAACGATGATGTCGCTGGGGAAGTGAACCCCCAGGTAGACCCTGGAGAAGGCCACCAGGCATAAGATTACTGCTGCCAAGATATAGGCCCAGCGCCTTTTGACTTGCACCGCTAGGTAGCCCCAAAATCCTGTATTGCCCTGGGCATGCCCACTGGGGAAGGAGTAGCCGCCTTGCTCAATTTTGTGCAGTTCCTGGGGAGGCCTGGGTACTTTAAAAATATGTTTGATGAAAGAGTTGAGATAGGCGTTAAGAAGAAAGAAGATGCCGAAGCGAAGGGCAAATTTCTTGTCGTACAGCCAGAACAACAAGGGTATGGAGAGAATGTAGTATTCCTCATTGCCCAAAAAAGTA
>DAIOXA010000005.1:0-16375 GCA_036758185.1 Bacillota bacterium | reverse complement strand
GCCTTAAAGATGGTGTCAAGAAGGGGAGAAGAATACTCCTGAATCCAAATGATAAAACTGGGATCGGACAAAACAATAACCTCCCTGCAATTTTTATCAGCTACTAATTCATCATCCGAGGACCAAATTCCTGCTAAGCACCAAATCTTACTCCAAGCAGCGTCTTGATTATAATTAATATTAATTGGTTCTAGTTGTTATTGGTTAAAGTTTGAGGTATAATTATCCTAGAGGTGATTAATATGGCTGGTATCGGTCTTGTCACTGAAGCTGAACTGGCAGAGATCCTGGACCTCACCATTGAGACAGTTCGAAAGTACACCCAAGAGCAGAAAATCCCCAGTATTGAAATGCCAAACGGTGAACACCGCTACTATTTGGATGCAGTTGTCTTTGTCCTCACCGGCGAACTTCCCTTCTACCGCAAAAGCCCTCTTAAGACATATAGCTATCAGGACTACCTTGAGTTCCCCGACGAGTATGGGTATCGGTTTGAAATTCTGGATGGCAAACTAATCCGAACCCCTTCCCCCAGTGTTGCCCACCAGAGGGTTACCGCCAGATTGGTCAGGATTCTGGACGACTATTTTCGCAAAATCGACCCCCGGGGTGAGATCTTTCCCGGTCCCCTGGACGTCTCCTTCCATGAAACTACAGTGACTAAACCAGATATTATCTATGTTTCGGGGCAGCAGAAGTCAATCATTAAGGATACCAGAATTGACGGAGCGCCTAACCTCATAGTAGAAGTGACCTCAAAAGCCACCAGAACCATCGACGAGTTTAAAAGGCTCCAACTCTATCTAAGGGAAGGTGTCTTGCACTACTGGCTGGTGGATTTTGAAGTCAGGTCCGTGCTCTGCTTCGCCCTAAGAAAGGACAAGTACGCAGTGGTCGCCATGGGTAAAGATGACGATGTCATTGAGCACCCGGACTTCGCTAGCCTAGTCATCCCTTTGCATGGTTTGTGGAGTAATTAGTCAAATAGACCCGCCTCCGGCGGGTCTATCCTTTTTCCTATTTCAGGTACTTGTCAAACCAGTCAGTAATCTCCTTTAGCCTGCGGATCCTGTGCTTGGGCTTGCCGCTGCGGCTGAGTTCGTGGTTCTCACCCCGGAACATGCAGAGACGAGACTCCACCCCAAAGTACTTAAGGGCAGTAAACATCTGCAAGCCTTCCGGCAGCCAGCAACGATAGTCCTCTTCGGAATGGATGAAGAGGGTCGGGGTCTTGACCTTGTCGGCATACTTCAGGGGCGAATGCCACCAGACCTTGTCGATATCTGTCCAGGGAGTAGCAGCCACCTGATCCTCTTCAAAAAAGTAGCCGATATCTGAAGTATAGCCCATGGAAATCCAGTTGGAAATGCTGCGCTGGGAGGCGGCAGCTTTGAACCTGTCGGTGTGGCCGATGATCCAGTTGGTCATAAAACCACCGTAGGAGCCCCCGGTAACACCTACCTTGTCTTGGTCAATGCCCGGATACTTGGTTAACACGGCATCGCAAAAGGCCATGAGGTCATCGTAATCGATGGTACCATACTTGCCCCGAATGTCGGCAAATTCATTGCCCTTGCCGTCACTTCCCCGGGGATTGCAGAAGAAGACAAAGTAGCCCTCATTGGCCCAGTACTGCATCTCATGGAAGAATACCGAGCCATACACAGTCTTGGGGCCGCCATGGATGTCCAGGATGGCTGGGTATTTTATACCCTCTTCATAGCCTACCGGCTTCATGACCCAGCCGTCGATGGCGATACCGGGAGCAGTCTCAACGCTCAGGGGTTCTAAACCGGCAAGGGTCCTCTCCTGCCCAACCCAATCGTTAAAAGATGTTAATTTTCGCTCCTTCTTACCCTCCAGGCTGTATAGCTCCTGCAGCAGTGCCCCCCGCATGCCGACGAAAAGTATGCGGCCACTGCGCACATCATAACAGTCCACCGAGCCTTCGTTGCTGATAACCTGCTGGATCTCGCCCTGCAAATTTATCCTATGGACAAAGGAATTGCCGCCTTCGGTGGTGATGAAATAGAGGTGCTCGCCATCAACCCGATGGGGATCCCCCCCGCCCAAACGGCAGTCTGAACCCACTGAGTTCCAGGTACTCCTGTCGAAGTCCGGCGTCAGCAGGGTGCGTTCACCGGTATTGGCATCAACCCGGTAGAAGGTAGGGTTTTGGTTGAGGCCGTGGCGCTTCATGTCCGAAGCAAGGGCCAGGATTTCATCCCCGACAAAATGGGCAGCTGACCAGGAGAATCTCTCTTGGGCAGCCAACTGATGTAAATCCTTTTGGCCGATGTCCAGCATATACAGGGCAGCATCTATCTCTGCCTTGCCTTCCCATGTCCGGGCAATCAGGACGGCCTTGGTCGTATCTTGATTCAGGCGCAGGGATCCCACGTCCATGAGTTCCGGACTCAGAGCTTCATACTTACCGGTGGCCGCGTCAAACAGGTAAAGCCTGCTCCGGTCCTTACTGGTGAAGCCACCGCCATTCCGCCAGAAGGGGATTTCCTCCAGAACTTCATAGTCCTTCTCTTCCTTGCGTTTCTTTAATTCTTTGGCCTTTTCCTCATCGTTCATGCCATCCAAGCTAGGCCTGTTGGGATTATAAGTAGCGGTAAGCAAGAAGCGGTTGTCAGCCAACAGCTTGATGCCTTTGACTGCCAGGGGAATCCGGAAGGCCTCCTGGGCCTCGCCACCCTTGATGCTAATCTTATAAAAGACTGAAAAAACTTCGCCGCCCTTGGCCTTCTCCTTGTCCTTGGTATTGCGCATTCCCTGAAAAAGGATGTTCTCATCATCCAGCCAGATAAACCCCTTTTCCTTGTCAAAGGCGGTAAGCTGGGTGTAGCCATCTCCAGCAACATCGTAGAGCCAGAGATTGGAGTTGTAGTCGTTGTCCTCCATATCTGCCTTATGTACGACAAAGCAGGCGTAGTTACCGCTGGCATTGTACTCCAGCCCGGATAGAAAGCTGTACTTGGTAAAATCATCCAACTTTAATCTTTCCATAAGATCTACCTCCCAGTTATATTACACTCCTAATTACTATTTCGGAATGCTAAGCAAAACTCCTGCCTGGCCATGATGAGAAAAAGACAAGAAAGTGTGCACCAACTATTGCCTAATTGAACATATTGCTGTATGCTGTTTATTGCTAGATTAATTGTAGTGTGTAACATACACTATATTGGAGGTGTTAGTATTACAGATGCTATAGTTGATGGCCTAGCCCAAGAACTTAGGCGTGGTACATTTGTCTTGGGGGTGTTGCGCCTGCTAAAGAGTCCCCAATACGGGTACTCCTTGGTGACACTCCTCAAGGAAAGGAATTTGCCTATAGAAGCCGGAACCCTGTATCCACTGCTGCGCCGTCTAGAGGAGCAAGGAATCTTGGCAAGTCAATGGGACGTAGAGAGCGCAAAGCCCCGCAAGTACTATAGCTTAAGTCCAACTGGCCAAGCTGTATACGTCCAACTCTGTGCCCATTGGCAAGAACTGAGGACCAATATTGACGCCGTTATTGGTGATAAGGAGGGAATCCATGCAACTGATCAATAGGTACATCTATGCCGTTACTCATCGCTTGCCAGAAAAGAAGCGCCGAGATATCGGGGAGGAATTACGCAGCATTATCGAAGATATGCTAGAACAGTATCAGGGGCCAGAACCGCAAGCAGAAAAAGTCACCAAAGTTTTGGAGGAGTTGGGTAATCCGGATACTCTTGCCAAGAATTATCGCGGCGCCAAACAATACTTAATCGGCCCAGGACTTTACAACACGTACTTGACTGTTTTAAAAATTATGCTGGGCGGGGTGTTCATCGGAATTTCCATTGCAGGTCTGGTGGGGAGCGTACTTAATCAAGGGCAGAATATCGCTGAGGCAATAGGCTCGTATATTGGCACATTATTTGCAGCCCTTATGCAGAGCTTTGCATGGGTAACCATCGGCTTTGCCATCGCTGAATATCACGGTGCTAGGATTCCCCAGACTGATGAAGGGACCAAAGAGTGGTGCGTTGCAGACCTTCCCGACATTCCTGATAAAAAGGCCGTCATACCCCGTTCCGAGTCCATAGCCGGGATTGTCTTCACCACGCTTTTCTTAATCCTTTTCTGGTCCGCCCTTCATCTAATTGGAGCTGGTTATTTTACCGAGGAAACCGGCTTGGTAATCGTCCCTGTCTTTAACCTCAATATGGTAGGCACTATTCGCTGGCTGGTCAGTGCGAGTTTCATTATCGGGATTGCAAAGGAGACTCTAAAGCTGATATTTGGGAGATGGTCTCTAAAGTTGGCATTGTTGGTAGTTGGTCTGTCCCTGATTTCATTAATCTTGGCCATGGTATTCCTGAGTAACCCAGACATATGGAACCCCAACTTTATTGCCGAGTATTCAAGTCGCCTAGACCCTAATATCGACTTGGCCAGGATATGGGAAATGGTGACAAAGAACATTGTCTTTGTAGTCATCCTGGGCTTCTTAGTTGACATCGTGGCAGTCCTTTACAAAGGGATTAAGCACTCGCTCTAGAGTAGTGCCCCCCGATGATGGGGGGCATACTGCCGTCTATCCTACTGCCCACTGGCGGGCAAACTGGCTGTTATACAATTCGGCATAGAATCCATTCTCGGCCAACAGCCCTTGATGGGTTCCCTGCTCGACGATCTGGCCTTCATCCATGACCAAAATCAAATCGGCGTTGCGAATGGTAGACAGGCGATGGGCAATGACAAAGCTGGTTCTGCCCTTCATCAGTTTGTCCATACCCTTCTGAATCAAGATCTCGGTACGGGTGTCGACGCTGCTGGTGGCCTCATCCAAAATGAGAATAGCAGGGTCGGCGAGAATTGCCCGGGCAATGGTCAAAAGTTGTTTTTGTCCTTGGGAGATATTAGACGCCTCTTCATTGAGGACGGTATCGTACCCCTGGGGCAAGGTGCGGATAAAGTGGTCAGCATGGGCAGCGTCGGCAGCGCGGACGATTTCCTCTTCAGTGGCATCCAGGCGGCCATAGGCGATATTTTCCCGGATGGTACCGTTAAAGAGCCATGTATCCTGCAGCACCATGCCAAAGATGCTGCGTAGGTCATGGCGCTTGAGATCCCGGATATCTTTGCCATCGATGCTGATGCTACCCATGCCCACATCATAGAAGCGCATGAGCAAATTGACCAAGGTGGTCTTCCCCGCCCCGGTGGGTCCTACGATGGCCACAGTCTGGCCTTGACGAACGTCAATATTTAGGTCCTGGTACAAGGGCTCGGACTGATCATAGCCGAACTGTACTCCTTCAAAGCGGACATCACCCTTTACTTCGCCGACAACCGACGCCAGGGGATTGTCAGGGACTTGCTCTTGTTCGTCCAGCACTTCGAAGACGCGTTCCGCCGCCGCCATTGCCGCCTGGATTATATTGGCGATGCTGGCGGTCTGAGAGATGGGCTGGGTAAAGTTTCGGGAGTACTGAATCATGGCCTGGAGATCGCCCAAGGCTAAGCTGCCCCGAGCTACCAAAATCCCGCCAATGGCAGATACCAGCACAAACCCGATATTGTTAAGGAAACTCATAATGGGCATGATGAGACCGGATATAAACTGGGCCTTCCAACCAGAATCGTACAGGCGCTGGTTTACCTCTTCGAACTGGCGGATGGATTCCTGTTCCCAGCTAAAGGCCTTGATAACCTTATGGCCGGTGAGCATCTCCTCTACGTGACCGTTGAGTTCTCCCAGGCTCTTTTGCTGGCCCGAAAAGTATTTGCGGGATCGCCGGGCCACCATCCGGGTCACAACAAAAGCTGCTGGCAGTACTAGCAGTGTTACCAGAGTGAGGAGGGGACTGGTCACCAGCATCATTATCAATACCCCCACCAAGGTGGCTGCGGAAGTAATCAACTGAGTCATACTTTGTTGCAAAGAACTGCTTACGGTATCCACATCGTTTGTAACCCGACTGAGGATCTCGCCATGGCTGCTGGCATCGAAATACTTTAAGGGCAACCTCGACAGCTTATCTTTAATCTCTCGGCGCATTTCATAGACAGTCCTTTGGGTTACCCCCGCCATAATAAACTGTTGGCCAAAGGAGAAAAGGGCGCTGAAGATATAGAGGAATGCCAGACCTGCCAATACCTTCCCGATATAAGCAAAATCTACTTGCCTGCCCTGGACTATTCCCCAGAGTTCTGTGGTGGCCAGCCCCAGAATCTTGGGACTGAGGATGCCAAAGGCCGTACTGAGGACCGCCATAATCAGGACAAGGATAACCTTGCCCAGATGGGAACGCAAGTAGCCCACCAGCCTCCGAAAGGTACCTTTAAAATCCTTGGGTTTTTCTGTCAGGGCAAGGCCTCGCATGGGGCCGCCGCCCACCCGGGGGCCCCTCCTCCTGGGTTCTGGAGGACTATTTTCATTTCTGTGCTCGCTCATGCAATCTCCTCCTCTGAAACCTGGGAAAAGACAATCTCCCGATAAACGGAGCAAGTCTCCATCAATTCCTTATGGGTTCCTATGCCGGCAACTTTCCCGGCATCCAACACGATGATACTATGGGCATCCATCACGGTGGTGACCCGCTGGGCGACAATGAGGATTGAGGCCCCAGAAATTTCTTGGTTCAGGGCGCTGCGCAGGCGGGCATCGGTGCGAAAGTCCAAGGCCGAGAAACTGTCATCAAAGATATAGATATCGGCCTGCCGCACCAGGGCCCGGGCAATGGCCAGGCGTTGCTTCTGTCCGCCAGAAAAATTCGTTCCTCCCTGGGCCACGTTACTCTCAAAGCCCTGGGGTAAACCATGCACAAAATCTACAGCCTGGGCAATCCTCGCTGCCCTTTCAATTTCTTCAGCACTGGCATCTTCCTTACCAAAGCAAATATTATCGGCGACAGTGCCGGAAAAGAGCAGGGATTGCTGGGGAACATAACCGATCTTTGCTCTGAGTTCGGCCTGAGTCAGCTCCCGGACATCCACCCCGTCCACCAAGACACTTCCCTCATCCACATCGTAAAAGCGGGGAATCAAGTTGACCAGGGTAGACTTACCCGACCCCGTCCCCCCAATAATTGCTGTAATTTCACCCGGGGCTGCAGTAAAGGAAATTTCCTCAAGGGCAGGAACCTCCGCTCCGGGATAGCTGAAGGTCACATTGCGAAACTCTACCAAGGCATGGGGGATTTTATTCCTCCCACCCCTGTCCTCCACTTCCCTTCCTTCACCCACAGCCACAGGATCCTGAATATCCGCTGTTGTATTCAGCACGGCGTTGATCCGCGATACCGACGCCAATGCTCGGGGTAGCATGACAAAGAACATCGAGACCATCATCAGGGAAAAGAGAATCTGCATCATATACTGAAGAAATGCCATGAGACTTCCTACCTCCATATCGCCGCCAGCAATCCGCAACCCGCCAAACCAGACTATGGCCACTGAAGACAGGTTGATGAGGAGCATAGCCCCAGGCATCGCCCCAGCCATGAGGCGGTTAATCCGCACCGCCGTCCTGGTTAAATCCCAGTTAGCCGCATCAAAGCGGCGCGCCTCATGCTCATCCCTATTAAAGGCCCGGATTACCCGGATGCCGGTGAGATTTTCGCGAAGAATCAGGTTGAGTTTATCCAGTTTGGCCTGCAGGGCCTTAAATAGCGGCATGGCGACATAAGCAAGGGCGATAACGGCAACCGTCAAAATGGGCATCAGGACCCAAATTAACCGGGCCAGTTGAGAATCCTGGGCCACCGCCATAACAATCCCCCCGAACATCATCAGCGGCGCCATTACTGCCATGCGCAAAGACATCAATATCATCATGCCCACCTGGACAACATCGTTGGTGGTTCTGGTAATCAGGGATGCTGTACCAAACTCATCATACTCCCGCAGGGAGAAGCCCTGAATATGGGTAAACACTACATTGCGTAAGTTCTTGCTATAGCCCATACCCACCCGGGACGAGAGAAAGTTGGCGCCCACTGCGCACAGCCCGCCCACCAGGGCTACCAGTAGCATGATGCCGCCTATCTGAAGGATGAGAGGGGTATTGCCCGCGGCTATTCCCTCGTCCACTATCCTGGCCATCAGTCTGGGTAAAAAGAGCTGGGAAAAGGTTTGCAGAAAAATCAAGACAATGACCGCAAAGACAGCCGGCAAAAAGGGGCGTAGATATTTTATGAGTTTATACATTCCTTACCTCCCGAGCTTCTAAGAAATGGTTTACCCGCTGCACCAGCCGAATCAGTTCTTCACTGTCCTCAGGACCCAACTCTTCTGCCAGTCTCCGGAACTCGGCCATATACTCTTGAGATGCCTTGGCGATTAGTTCTTCTCCCCGGGCTGTGACCTGCAGACGTACCGCCCGCCGGTCATCGGGGTCAGTATTCCTTACCGCCAGACCTTGCTTTACCAGGGCATTGCATACTTGCGTTATAAAGGGAGGCGTTACCCGTAGCAGGCTGACCAGTTGGGAGGCCATTACCCCCGTCCCCTGATCCAGCCGCTTTATGCTACGCAACACCCTCATTTCTCCGGGGTTAAGCCCCTGCACCTGCCCAGATCTCAATTTATGTCGGTGAAGCTGAAAAAAAACATACATCAAACGCTGAGCCAACCCATTCTCCTGCACAACTAGCACCCCCTATTGTTAACAAGATAAAATATTAAGCCGCTTAATTATATATTTTTGGGTAGGGTTAGTCAAGATATTTAATATAACTAGGTAAAGTCCTGAGACACACTGAAAAAGGATTCTGGGAAAGGTGCGTACATCTGGAAAGAATAGCTTTAATTTAAAGGATGTCCTATACTTTTAGAAATGCTTGAAAACAACACCATTATCCTGTATAATGAGAACAACGCCATATCACTCACTTAAAAAACTACCCAAAGGGGCTTGGGAGGGGAATTCATGAGTCGGCATATTGTTGCCTTTGTAGCCATAATAGTCATTACCCTATTGCTTAGTTCGAGTACTAGTCACGCTTTGAGTTTGAGTTATTGGTATTCCGATGATGATACCATAGGTCATCTTACTAAGAAGTGGATTTACATTGACAACTGGGGCTGTGGACATTCACCTCAAGAAGCACTGGATTTTACCATAATTGCACGCGATCAGTGGAGAAGAGCCAGTATACAAAGTCACATACTCGATTACTTTAGTCCATCAATCTGGATTTATAACGGTAGTTATAGTGCGCTGAAAGACTTTTATCCACCTTTGGAGGGTTCTGCATTTGAGACTCTAGTATTTTCTACTGCTGATGGGACGTATTCCTATAATGGTCGCACTATTTATAACCAGAAGATTTTGGGTGCCATACTTTTAATGCCCAAATACCCGTGGCATTATTTTTACACAGATAACCATTATCGTTGCGGCTACACACATGAACTAGGGCATGCCTTTGGGTGGTATGGCCATAGCAATACTTCAAGTGATATTATGCATGGCACACTAAAACAAGCTTATGTGTTGACAAGTCGTGATATTAATCATCTTATGCAGATTTACTCTTACGATTAAGGGAGGAGTATAACAGATGAAATTGATCGTTAAGTTGTCCGCGATTTTAATAATTTTGCTGGTTTGTCTGGGTGTGGTTGCACACTTCTCGGGCGGCAATAGCTTACAAACCGTCGAATTAACCAGTCCTGCCCGGGTACCCCACGGGTCTCTTCGTTATGAGCCCACAATCGAAAATGCTCTGACTAAATTTGCTACCTTCGTTCCTATGGTTGAGCTATCAGATATAGACCCTTATGGTAAGGATAATCGGCTTTCAGTTTTTACCTTTTTAGTTAAGTCTGTTCTATATGGAGATGAGGAAATAGATGTTATACGTGTCTTAGGTGAAACTGCTTTTTTTACTTTTGACGAGACATACCTTTTGATTCTACATTGTCATAGCTCTACCTCATGGCCCTTTGATATCTATGTTCCTTTTGAATACTTTATTTTTAGGGTCAGAGGAGACAGAATTGAGTGTCTGCAAGATGCAGAAAGCAGGGAATTTATTGCCCCCTTTGCGGATAATCATTACAATAAATTAGGGAACTTCTCGCAATTCGTAAACGCTACGGCTGAGGGCACCGAAACATATGCTAAAGATTCCCTCTGTGTTCAAGAACTCATCCGTTTAGAGAATATCGTTATCGAAATTCAGCCCGTAAAAGTAACCCAGGCAACAGAGATAAATCCTTTTGTGTATATTACAGAATTTGTTATCCTGGAAAATTACCGCGGCTCGTATCAAGGGTCAATGGTGTTGCTTCCCCAGGAGCTTGATGTTAATAACCAGTATGTTATCTTTCTGGAAGAAACGGATGAAGGATATTTTCAGCTGGCTTCAAGAAATAGTATTTTTGCAGTGCAGACCCAAGAGTACAACACAATTATGAGTGCGTTTGAGTAGAAATGTGTAAAGAAAGCAGATGGGTTGCCATTCTGTTAAGAATGCTTAGCGTAAATCTAGCTATTTTAGTTGTGTCTTTGGTGAATTTTCTAACACAAAATAATTTTCCCTTGGCGTTTGCGTTGGGAACAGGATTTTTGACTAGTGGACTTGTTTACTCAGACAAATCGACCATTGGTAGATTTATATCTGATTATACTCTGGGGCTGCTTATAGGTGCCTTGGCGGGGTATGGGGTATATCATCTCCTTATGATGGATTGGAGATGGTCCTTGCCTCTGGAGTTAAATATTCTTACTATCTTTCTTTTAGTTTCTTCTGTTCCCCAAATACTACAGGTATTCAAGCACAACTCATTAGTTGCCTTCTACTCTTTATTTGCTACCGGTATTGTGATAAGCATAATACTATATGGACTGCTATTAACATCTATCTTATCCCTGGATAACTCTTATGCGATATTGTTCTTAATACCATCGCTAATCGCAGTTACTCAGGCTCTTCTAACAAAGCTTATATCACAATCTCGAAACGAAAAACCATCACCAGAATAGCTGCTGCCGCTTTTGCTATAACAAACAGTTCATCCAAGAAGGGTACTCATTACAACTGCCAGTCCGGCGGAAGTGCTGGACTGGCAGTTACCTTTTGCTTTAAGCCTTGTTGACGCTGTTTTTCTTCTTCGTAATTTAGTAGCTAGAGGTAGTTATCTCCCTAGCTTAAGATGGAGAGAAGCCTTGTCGGTCCCACCATTCTTCCCTGAGGTTATCATACTCCTTTTGAAACTGCTCCAGATGCTGATATTCCCAGCGAAATAATTTCTCATATAATTCCTTGGCCACGGGTAGCTGAGTGGTCTGAGCTGCCTGGGTATAATAGTCGATGGCGGCCTTTTCCATGTTAATGCCGATGCCAAATACCGACACAGCCAGGGCTCCACTCTCACGTCCGATGGTTTTCCAGTCGTACTTGATTGGTGCTGACGGCTCGTCATATACCGTAGGGTCAAAGGAATGGACATTGTTTTCGCAAATGCTCTTGTACAGCGTCGACAACCATTCAACGTGCATTTGCTCCTCTGCTGCAAGCTCCAGGAACGCCTCTTTGGCCTCCTCCGTCTTTGCCTGGCCCGCTGCCATGGTATAAAAACTGATGGCTTCTTGCTCATTTAACAAGGCCTGGCGAACAATCTTTACTTCGTTGCTGGACATAGCACCACCTCCACCCTGATGTTACCAGGGCCAAACCGTCCGGGCAAGACAAGCCTGGGAATGCTACCCACGGCGCATACCCCATCCAACCGAAAACCACCTGGCGCCCGATGTCCTTAAGTCTAACCGCAATCTCTCCAAAAAAAACATACCGGCTACACTAAATAACCGGCTTCATGCGTGCTATCCCTCCCAACCTCAAGCAGGTTGAAAGGACTTATTGAGGAAAAATACCGCCACGCCACCCAAGCCAATGTGACAGCCCAGAACACTGCCCACCATATTGACAATGATATCCTTATAGCCAAATCTCTCCTCAATTAATTTCTTGAGCTTGAGGGCCGAGGCAATATCATCGGCGTGACTGATACCTATGGTGTGACAGACCTTGGTGCAGCGGTCTTCCATGATCTCCAGAATGCGCTTGATCGCCTTGTTCTTACCTCGCACCTTCTCCAAGGGTATCATTTGGCCTTCCCGGACATGAAGCAGGGGCTTGATGTTCAAGAGGCTGCCCACAAAGGCGCTGGTTCGCCCCACTCTGCCACCCCGGTGCAGGTACTCCAAATCATCCACAGTAAAGATGTGCTCCATATGCTGGGAGAACTGCAGTACGCCCTGGACAATTTGTTCCGTCTCCAATCCTTGCTGGGCCAATTTGGCCGCTTCCAGCACCACCAGGCCCTGACCCATTGACCCACATAGCGTGTCCACAACTTGGATATCCGCATGGTAGTGGTCATTCATCTCCTGGGCCACCATCATACCCGTCTGGCATGTTCCCGAGAGTTTAGAAGAAAAAGCTATGTACAGACAACTCTTGCCCAAGGAGGAGAATTTGGTGAAGATCTTATGAAAGATACTGGCAGGAGTCTGATTGGTCCGGGGTACCTTCCCCGCCCTAATTGCATCATAAACCTGTTGCGGTCCGATGTCCCGACCGTCAACGTGCTCCTTGCCGTCCAGTTCCACCAACAGGGGGATGACTTCGATGCCATGGCCCTCAATTAACTCATGGGGTAAATCGCAGGCACTGTCGGTAAGAATCTGTACAGTCATTCCACTACCTCCTTCTCGTCCACCCTCTGTTTCAATAGCTATCTAAAAATCTTCCCGGCGGTTGGAGTACCGGTTGACCGGCCCCACGAACTCGTTGAGGGAAAAGGATTCCCGGATGGCATTGGTTATAAAGCGCTTGGCATCTTGCACGGCAGTGGGGACGTCCCTGCCCTTGGCCAGTCCGGCGCAGATGGCTGCCGAAGATGTGCACCCGGCGCCATGGGTGTAGACGGTGGCAATTTTCTCAGACTCCAGCATATGAAACTCTTTGCCGTCAAAAAGCACATCGACAGCAGTATCGCCAATGGAACCTCCCCCTTTGATCCAGACATATTTAGGCCCTAAGGCCTTAATCCTCCTGGCAGCTTCCTCTACTTCCTCCAGCGTGCCAATGGATTCCATGTCGGCAAGCTGTGCCGCCTCAAAGAGGTTTGGGGTAATAACGGTGGCCAAGGGCGCTAAGGCTTGCCGATAGCTAACTGTATGTTCGGGATGCAGGGGTTCATCAGTACCTTTACAGACCATTACGGGGTCAACAACGAGATTAGGGACTCTATATTCACGAATCTTGCCGGCGACCATTTCAATCATCTCGCTGGAACCCAACATCCCCGTCTTGGCGGCGTTGACATGGCCAATGCCCCGGAGTACAGTATCAATCTGCGCCTCGACGACATCCATGGGCACAGCAAAGACATGGTGGTTCCAGTTAGAATCCATGCTGACGATGGTGGTGACCGCAGACATGCCGTAGACGCCATACTCATGAAAAGTCGTCAGATCAGCGGTAATGCCAGCACCGCCACTGGAATCAGATCCTGCTATAGTTAGTGCTCTTTTCAAAGTCATTATCCACAGCTCCTATTCCTATTTGCAATAATTATAAACCATTCAACTCGACTTTTAAAGGGTTGCAATCCGGCCCAAGCTATGCACAAACAGCAAACGCCGCGTAAATTCTCGGCGTTGCATCGTTCTACTAGTTCAAGGGCACACATAAACCTCTGTCTCACTGAGAATGGTATTATCCCCTACTTGGGCCACCACTATGGTAGCCCCTTCTACTTCTCCAGCAATCAGCAGAGTATTGCCATTGATAAAGGTCGTTTCAACCTCATGGCCATCGATATATACCTGGCTCCACTGAGTAAACCCCTCACCATAGACAATGCTGTTCTCCTCCACCTGGAGCACTCCTGCAACCTTTATGTCAGAAGTCCCCATTTTCATGGCAGGGGCAATATGGGGTCCCCGGCTGCCGTAGGCATAATGCTCACCACTTATTAGGTCATACTCCAACAACTGTAGTGCCTCTTGATAGTGTTCATCATCGCGCATAGCTTGGTGTAGCTTCGTCATCAGGCCATTGCTGATACCCACTTGCTCAAGGACATGGGCGCCCAGCTGGTAGGCATAGAGGTCCCGGGAAGGGGCCTGCAAGTCAAAATTGCTCCAGATGACATATTCGGTGTCAAAGCGGGTGCCAATGCTTAAATCCTCGTCCATAATATCCAAGTTGGGCAGATGATCTCCATAGAGCACCAAGACCACAGGTTCATCCAAAAACGTTAATTCGGCAATGAGGTCACCAATGAAAGCATCGGTCTCATAGAGTTGGTTGACGAAATACTCAAAGGCAACCCGCCTACCCTCCACCTCAATGCCAGTGAGGGAAATTTGCTGAGCACTATCAATCTCCTCGGGATACTTGCCATGGGCCTGCACAGAGATTGCAAAGACAAAGTCCTGATTATCGGTGGAGGCAAGGGCCTTGATAATTTCCTGGGAAAGGACGCCGTCCTTGGCCCATCCCAAAGGGGTAAAGTCGACGTTGTCCATGTATTCTAAGGGGGTAAAGGTGTCAAAGCCCAAGTTAGCAAAAACTATATCCCTGGCATAAAATGTCCCCTGGTGGTTGTGGATAGCGTGGTTGGTATAACCCAGTTCCCGAAAATTGTAGCAAATACTATCACAGGTATTTGTGCGCAGCACGGTCTTATAGGGATACTCCCCGGCGCCGAAATAAGCCAAGTTCATACCGGACAAAGTTTCAAATTCGGTATTTGCCGTCCCCGCCCCAATGGAAGGGACAGTCAAGAGGCCATGGGGATGTTCTTCCTTAAGGGCAGTAAACACCGGAATGGGGTTTTCTGAGAAGCTCAGTTCCTTGAGGTAATTCACGTCAAAAAAGGACTCTAGCTGCACCATGATAATATTTGGCTTTACGTCTGGAACGACAACCTCATCGGCCTTAATGGCCTCTAACAAAAGAGTGATATTCTTCTGAGAATGATTTTCAGGCTCCTCTACGCCCCAATCAAAAAAGCTCCGGGTAAAGCAATAGGCAAACCCATAATTGTCATAGGCCTCCGCCAGGTTGCCAAACCCTGTGGTAGCCTGCGCCAGTTCCAAGGATGGAGTTAAAGTTATAACAATAGTAGTGGCCAGGACCGCAGCAACAACAGTAGCCAACAATCTTGGGCGTCTTTGGGGGAATGTGTTCAGGGCATAAATCAACCCGATAATTAGACCCAGAACCCCAGCTACTATCAAAACGATTTGTGCCGAGCTAAGGTACATGCTCAGGATAGTATTTACCGACATTAGTAGTAAAAAGTCTATAGCCGCCAGCGGCGTAGTCCGGAAATGGAGCAAAATAAAGTTGGCTGCTCCCAAGACCGTCCAAACAGTAGAAATCGTCAGCAGGGCAAAATACCGCCGCCGAAATGAATAGGCCAGGGACAGGGTAAACATGATGATGGCCATATTATGGACGAATATTCGGGGGTTAAAAAACAGGAATTCTAATCCCCCACCAATTCCACGGCGATTAAATGTTTCCAGCACTATGGTTAGCAATGATGAGAGGCCGACACATTGAAGTAGCGGATGTCGGTCAAGCCAACGATGCATGTCAAACCATCACCTGCCTTCTTCACTCAGTCACTATACAACTGCCCTTAGTTATTGTAAAGAGGGATAAGAATATCTTACCCCTCTTATTATAGCACTGGTAACAACGGCATATGGTGCTAATTTTCTCCAATCAATACCTCGCCAAAACCACAGCGATACTTTTAGCCCCTTAATCCCTGACCGCCTCACAGAACCCCTCTCCTCCAAAGTCTCCATGGAATAAACGCCCAATTCATGGTATTATTGTTGTAACAGGGGAATAGCTCTAGGCCTCAACTTGCTCAGCATTTGATTTGCGGGGCAAGGTAGTCATCCCGGGAGAAGCGTACTGTTTTTCCCAAGATGCTGCATAGAATAAACTAAATCCTAACTGAAGAGGGAGGGACTGTAGTGGCTTACAAGATGATTGTCGCGATTATCAATAACGATGACAGGACCCGATTGACAAAAGCCCTGGTGCAGGGGGGATTTAGCGCTACACGCCTTTCCAGCACCGGCAGCTTCTTACATGCCGGTAACACAACCCTACTTCTGGGCGTAAAGGCACAAGAGGTTCAAAGGGTAATGGACATCCTGGAAGAACAGTGCAAGTCCAGAAATGAGGTAGTTCCAGAGTTATGGTTGGCGGAATCCGGATTAGAACCCAATTACCCCGGTTCCCTATCAGTAAATGTTGGCGGCGCAACCGTCTTTGTCTTGGATGTGGAGCAGTTTAAAAAGCTGTGAGCTACCCGCTGCCTCTGCCTAACCTTAAATAAAATGACAGGC
>DAIOXA010000004.1:22576-24520 GCA_036758185.1 Bacillota bacterium | reverse complement strand
GCAGCTGAATCGTAATCAGCAGGTTGCGGGTTCAAGTCCCATCGCCGGCTCCACTTTCCCCCAAGAGGGGTTTTTCTTATACCCGCATAAATTTCCAAGAGGATTTTTCTCCCTCATAGCGAATACAAATAAAGACAATTTTTTTGAGCAGAGGCGGGAGGGATGACTTATAAAGAAAAAGACGATTATTATCTGTACTAGTTTGCTGCTGCTTGTCGTGGTAGTCTCTGCTTCTGCAGCCTACCTGTTAATAGAGCCAGCTGTTGTATACCGGGTCTACATTGATGGCAAGGATGCTGGCGCCGTTGCCGATTTGGATGAATACTTAGGACTTCTGTCGGGGATATTGGCAAAGGAAGAAGCTGAAGCTGGACTTAGCCTGGCTTTTGTTCAGGATGTCGTCGCCCAGCGCGAATTCCAGTGGCAGCCTCAAGTAGACAGCAAAAGGGTGCAAACTGCTCTAGAGAACGAGCTGTCATATATCACCGTGGGTTGGGGTATCTTCGTCGACGATGAGTGCCTAGCTTGGACTGCCACAAGAAATGATGCCCAGGAAGTTCTGGATAAAGTGGCAAACCATTATGTTACCGAATCCTCCAATCGGGAACTTGTTTCCACAGAAATCCTCGACGATGTGGAAATGTGTTCCCAAGAGGTCTTGCCCGAGGAAATCATTGATGTGGATTCTGCCGTGGCTTTGATTGTTCAAGGCAGGGAGAAAATCGAAACCTATGTCGTCCGCAAGGGCGACAGTGTCTGGTCCATTGCCCGTTCTGCCAATATCAGTCAGGCAGAATTAAAGGAGGCAAACCCCTCCCTCCCCCAGAACAATATCCTCCATTCCGGCCAGACCTTGAATTTAGTCAAGGCTGAGCCCAAGCTATCGGTGCGCACCGTGGAACATGCCTTTGCCCTGGAGTCCATTCCCTACTCTACTAGCTATAAGACCGCTGCTGGCCTCTGGTACTACCAGACCAAGACGGTTCAGAGCGGAGTCAGGGGCCAACGGGAAATGGCCTATGAGGTGGAATATATTAACGGCGCTGAAACGAATCGCAAGATAATTGACTCTCAGGTTAAGTCTCAGCCGGTGACTAGAGTTATCCAGCGAGGCAACTCTTACTGGCCCAGCCAGGCCACAGGGATGTTCCGATGGCCCTTAAACTCCGGGCGAATCACCGACTACTTTGGTAGATATCGGTTGGGCAGCAGGCACAGAGGAGTCGACATCGGCGCCCCCAGGGGAACAGCCATTTATGCCGCCGCTTCAGGAACGGTCACAACCTCTTCCTTCAACAGCTCCTATGGAAACTACGTCGTTATCGAACACAGCAACGGGTACTCCACCCTCTACGCCCATGCCAGTAGCTTACAGGCTAGGGTGGGGCAACAAGTAAGCAAGGGGGAACTAATTGCTAGGGTGGGAAGTACTGGCGTCAGCACCGGTAATCATCTGCACTTTGAAGTGAGGCGGTATGGAACCCCTATCAATCCCCTTCAATTTTATAAACCTTAATCCTGCGCCCCGGCGCAGGATTTTTCATAGAGCCTATGTTATAATAAGGACATTATGTAAACCTGGGAAGGGGATTGCGGTGCGCAAATTATACTTGACGCTATTGGCGTTGATTTGTTTGGCGCTCTTTTGGCAGGGGAGGGTATATTGGATAAGCCGACTTGTCGTACCCACGTACTGGAAGATTGAAACTCGGGATTTCGTTACCCTTGCCGACTCAGATTACAGTATACGGATAGATCCTGCCATGGCAGATTCAGTTGGCGTGGAGGTAGCGGAGGCCATGCAACAATATGAGCAGCTGGAGGTATATTTTGGTCAGCCCCTGCCTTCGCCCCTGGTCATCGTCATGGAGACAGAAGCTCTTAACGCTTATATAGGAGGGGGTTACAGTCTAAACAGCGCTGGCGCATACCAGAGCGGTGTGG
>DAIOXA010000004.1:5157-22566 GCA_036758185.1 Bacillota bacterium | reverse complement strand
TATGTCCATGACCTCGCCAGGGGCAATTACCCCACATGGTTTAGCGAGGGGGTGGCTCAGTTGCTAGAGGAGATGTTTTGGGGGAGCGTGTGGTTTGACGGGAGAATGCGTAACGACTATTATAAGTACAGTATTAGCGAGTTATCCGGGGACTTTCACAGCTTGCCTGACCAAATCTCTGCTTATCAAATGGCCCTGGAACTTGTCAGGGTTATTGAGACAACAGGAGGTGGACAAGCTACCCAGGCAATGCTCAGGGATTTGGGGCGGGGAATGACCTTTTCCCAGGTTCTGATGGCCCATACCGGAATGGATTTGGAAACTCTGTATACTATTGCTTTTGGGCCTCAACAAAGAGAAGTAGGGGTGGATAAACATGGTTAAAGCCTATAAGGTCTTGGTGGTAGAAGACGAGAAGCCTATTGCCGACATTCTGGAGTACAACTTGAGTAAAGATGGTTACGAAGTTAAAGCTGTCTACACCGGGAATGAGGCAGTGGATGTAGCCTTGGAGTTTAAGCCAGACCTGATTCTGCTGGATATCATGCTGCCGGGAATTGACGGCCTTAACGTCTGTCGTCAGGTTCGTCAGCACCTCAGTTGCCCAATAATTATGGTTACGGCCAAGGACGCCGAAATCGATAAAGTCTTGGGGTTGGAGCTGGGGGCTGACGATTATGTAACCAAGCCCTTCAGCACAAGGGAGTTGCTGGCAAGAATAAAGGCCCAGCTCCGCAGAAGCCAACAGGGGGACAGGGGAAAACCAGAAGCTGCTGATGCTGGCGACAAGCTTCCCTTAGAGATAGACAGGAACTTCTTCTCTGTAAGGCGTGCAGATAAAGAGGTGGACTTGACTCAGAGGGAGTTTGAGTTGCTGGACTTTCTCTCCAGCAATCCCGGCAAAATCTTTACTCGGGAAGACCTCCTAAAAAAGGTGTGGGGTTACGATTACTTTGGCGACGTTCGTACAGTTGATGTCACCATCCGCAGGCTGAGAGTCAAGATTGAAGAGAACCCCAGCAATCCCCAATTTATCTTAAGTCGAAGAGGGTTGGGTTATTACTTTAAGGGGTGAGAGGGTTGAAGAGCATCCAGTGGAAATTAGTCTTAGTTTATATACTCCTGGTAGTCTTTGCACTGGAGCTCTTTGGCGTGTACATGCTCTCTTCCATTGAGAATTACTTTACGGGCAATATGCAAGAAGGCCTCCATAATCAGGTTCAGCTCTTGGTTTCGCTGTCAGAACGGTATTATTCTCCCCCCGATGCCGAGGGGCTACAACAGCTTATTGGGGAATTCAGTAACTTAATCGGTCGGGACATGTATTTTTTGGATAAGTATGGTGTAGTCATGGCCTCATCTCCGGGCTTGGAAGAGATGCTGGGGAAGAGGATAGTCCAGCAGGAAGTGGTCTCTGCCATGCAGGGCGTGGCGACGGATTCCGTACGCTATGACCCAACTTCCGGACACCGGGTATACTACTATGCTCATCCAATCCACAGTTCTGGAGGGTTGGCTGGCGCCGTCTACGCCTCGGCTTCTCTCCAACTAATAGACGCTTCGCTAAATCATCTGCGCACCATATTGCTGACAGGCGCAGCCCTTACTCTGGTTCTGTCCGCTATTCTGGGTCTCAGCCTGTCCAGGGCCATCACTCGCCCTCTGGAGATTATTACCAGACAAGCAGCGAATATGAAGTCTGGGGACTTTCAGCAGACCATCGATGTTCACTCTCAGGACGAGATCGGGCACTTGGGCGAGACCTTCAATGACTTGGCCGCGCAATTGCAACACAGTTGGGATGAATTGGTGCAAGAAAAGGATAAGGTTGAAGGCATCCTCACCAACCTCAGCGACGGCCTCATTGTCTTCGAACACAGTGGGGTGGTTATGCATATCAACTCCACCGCCTGTAATTGGTTTGGCAAAAACAAACAGACCATGCTGGCTCAGGGCAGCTTTGCTGATTTTCCCGAACTGGGCAATGAGAAGGGGATTATTTACTTGGACGGGAATTTTGGTCTAGTCCTGCACCAGCAGAGGTTACCCTTTCTACAAGCAGGAAAAAAACAGGGGACCATCGTTGTCCTAAGCGACATCACCGAGCAATATCGCTTGGATCAAATGCGCCAAGAGTTTGTAGCCAATGTCTCCCACGAATTGCGCACCCCCCTGACGACGATAAAGACTTATCTGGAGACCTTGTTGGAAAATCCCGATGAAGATGAAGAAATACGGACCCGTTTTTTGTGGGTTATCAATTCTGAAGCAGAGAGAATGGTGCGCATGATTGAGGACTTGCTAATTCTCTCCAGAAATGAAAACAGGACCCGGGAGTTTAAATTAGTGTCCATTGGCGACATTATCAGGGATATTGTTCGTGGAGTTGAAGTTCAGGTGGCAAATAAGGGCCTGTCCCTGGGGGTAAGGATCCCCAGAGACCTTCCCCTGGTCATAGGGGATGCCGACATGCTCCACAGGCTCTACCTAAATATAGTTGACAATGCCATCAGTTACACCAACACTGGTGAAATTAGCATATCTGTCTATAGCAGAAATAAGTGCGTAGAGGTAACCATTGGCGATACCGGCATCGGCATTCCCGCTGATTCCTTGGGCCGAATCTTTGATCGCTTTTACCGTGTAGACAAGGCCAGGAGTAGAACGGCTGGAGGAACAGGGTTGGGGTTATCCATTGCCAAACAGATTGCCGAGGCCCATGGTGGCACAGTATATGTAATCAGCCGGGAAGGCCATGGCACCGAAGTGACCATTCCCCTGCCTGCTGCTCCCGAAGATGCCAAGGCAGTTGTAGCCACGAAAGGGGGGAGGCGTAATGGCCAAGTTTAAGTCGGGATTGCTGCTGGTTCTGGTCGCCATCAGTGTCTACCAGGCCGCAGTGCTGATGTCAGGGCACCCCGCTCCAGGACTCCCAGACCCAGAAGGAAATACTTGGTTCGGGCCGGCGCCAGATCTGTTTGAGGCAAGTCTTCCCGGCCGAATCTATGTAATCGACACCGGCGGAGAAATGCGTCTGGTGGAGACCTTCTCCACCATGTACGACGACCTCACCGCTACCCTGGCTCAAATCCAGTACGAACCCGGCGCCGGGGGGACAGAATGGGTTCCAGGGGATTATGCTGGAGAAGGATTTCCCCCCGGTGTCCTCTTTCGCTACGATTATCAAATTTCCCGGGAAATGCTGAGCGAGTGGTTATTGATGTTTTACGAAACCGACTTTCCTTTTGCCTGTATCGACAGCATCTTCATCCCCCTGGAATCGGGTCCAGTTCAATTCATCAACTCCTCAACTAAAGAGGTGTGGTACCTTAGGGTATCGTTGCCTCGAAGTGTCATAGAGCTAGCGGCAACAACCTCCAGAAACACAATAAGTTTCAGGTGGAATGCCATGGAGGAAGGGCATTATTTTTCGGTTGGCGCCGGGGTCTATGACATCGCCGGGCCTGAAGTGATGGTAGTTCCCGCTTGGGATTATGATGAAGTTAATATTGATGCCATGATTCAATCCTTCTATTATTTGATGCCCTCTCTGATACAGGAGCCCGATGGAACAAAAATCTTTACCGATGGATTACAGGCTCTGCGCATCTACCCGTCGGGGTCAATAGAATACACTTATGCCGGGTCCGAAAGGGATACTACTATGCCTACTCAGAGGGAACTGGCAGAGGCAGCCTTGAGGTTTACTTCTCTCCATGGCGGTTGGCCCAAAAACACGCTGCCGACGGAGTTAGGGATTCTACCTGCACAGAATGTTCGCTTGGAATTCTCCAGCTTCGGATTGGGCCTGCCGGTTACCGGGGAAGCCGCCCTGGTCATGGAAATGGCCGGTTTGACAATTAGTGGCTACCAGCGCAACTTAATTCAGGTCCGAACTGATGTAATAGACGGTTTTGTAGAAATTCTGCCCTTGTCATGGCATTTATCTAACTCCTCAACCCAAATAGAAATGTACCTCTCTGAAGGGAACCTTGAGGTTACTGACTTGGCCTTGGTGTATTATTTGTCTGGGGAACAACTGATCCCCGCTTGGAGGATATGGTTAGGGCGGCAAGAAATCTATGTGGGGGCAGCGGATGGGCGGATCCTCAATGTCAAAGAGCCGGTAGGGGGGAATTGAGATGGATTGGGAGCGGACCAAGACAGTATTTATTTTGGCCTTTCTCTTATTGAATATCATCTTTGCCAGCCAACTGTGGCTGGCCCCCACCTTTTTCGATTCGACTCTCTATGTCAGTGCCGAGGAAGTTGAAACAAAGAAGACCGAGCTTCGCTACAAAAGTATTGAGGTCGCGGCGGAAGTCCCTCGCCGGGTACAACCCCAACGCATTCTCACCTTGAGCAACCCAGTCTTGGATTGGGAGATGGTAGCAAGGAGCATGCTGGGCAGTGGCATGATCTCTGACCTGCAACCCTCTAACCCCCAATTTTTGCCCCGGCGTTTTTATTCTTTCAAGGGTGAAGTGGTTGTCGGCAATGATGGGATTTTGCTCTATACTTCTAAGCGCACTGCTAGTAATGAAACCTTGACTGCCGAGGAGGCCTTGGCAAAGGCCGAGGAATTCTTACAGCGTACAGTGGGCAAGCCCAACGATGCTGTGGTGGGCAGGATTGACAAGCTACAAGGCGGGACTTGGTTGGTGGAGTATCGTCAACGTTGGCAGAGGAGGGATATAGAGACTTCTTGGATATGGATTCGCGTGGACGCCCAGGGAGTCATGGAAATGGAATATTATTGGGCGGATATCGTCGGGTTCAGCGGCGAAAAAATCACGACAATTCCCGCCACCGGCGCCCTGACAATAATTGCAGACAGCTTGTTGCCGGGGACCACCATCACCCAACTCCATAACTCTTGGTATAGCAAGCCCGTTTCAGCGCAACAATGGCATTCATACCCGGTTTGGGTTATCGAAATCGGCAATGGTTCTAAGTACTATATTAATGCTTTTACCGGCGATATTGAAGGAAACAGGAATTTCCGGCAGGAAAACCCTGATAAAAGTTGAATTAGTAAGTATCAACTATGGGGCTGGGGGTAAATATGACCAAAATAATAAAAATTACCAACTCGGTTCCCCTGCGGGGGAATGTAAAAATCAGTGGTGCAAAGAATTCTGCAGTGGCAATAATCCCCGCAACTGCTTTGGCTTCGGGCCCTTGTGTTTTGGAGAATGTGCCCCCCCTGACCGATGTAAAGACCCAATGTGAGATTTTGTCCTTGTTGGGGGCTAGGGTTCAATGGCTAGATGAGTCGACGGTGAGGATTGACCCGACGGGCATTAATAACGCAACCCCCCCGGAGCGCCTTGCCGGTAAGTTGCGGGCTTCCTACTACCTGATGGGAGCGATGCTGGGAAGATTCGGCCAGGCAAAGATTAGCTTGCCCGGTGGCTGTAAAATTGGCCCTCGCCCCATTGATCAGCATCTCAAGGGGTTTCAGGCACTAGGGTGCCACTATACCATTGACAATGGCAATGTTTCCCTGCAGGGAAACGGAATGAGCGGCGGTCATGTCTATTTTGATATAAACACAATAGGGGCAACTATCAACGTAATGTTGGCGGCAGCAGGTGTAGAGGGAACCACCACCATAGAGAATGCCGCTAAGGAACCGGAGATTATCGACTTGGCTAATTTCCTCAATAAAATCGGTGTCCTAGTCAGGGGTGTTGGCACTGGTACTATCCGCATTTCTGGATCTAAGCACAGGGGGCATGCTGACCATGCAATTATTTCCGACCGCATAGAAGCCGGGACTTTTATGATCGCTGCCAGCGCTACCGCCGGCAATGTCTTGATCCAGGATGTAATTCCCCGTCATCTGGAATCCGTCACTGCCAAGTTGCGAGAGACTGGCGTTGTGGTGGAGGAGGGAGATGACTGGTTGAGGGTTATCGGTTCGGGAAGGGGAAAGGCCATTGATGTCAAGACTTTGCCCTATCCTGGATTTCCCACCGATCTCCAGCAGCCTTTGGTTGCATATTTGTCCCGCTGCCAGGGTACCAGCATCATTACAGAAAACATTTTTGAAAACAGATTTCGTTATGTAGATGAGCTGAAGCGCATGGGCGCCAATATTAAGGTACAAGGCCGGGTTGCAGTGGTTGAGGGTGTTGATGAAATCCGGGGGGCGCCAGTACAATCCTTAGATTTAAGGGCCAGCTCGGCCTTGGTGATTGCGGGCCTCAGCGCCCAAGGCGAAACTAAGGTAAAAGGCATCGCCCACATGCAGCGGGGCTACCATGAATTTGTTGGTAAGCTAAAAAAACTAGGCGCTGAAATACATTTGATCTAAAGCGGGGCGTAGCCCCGTTTTAGTCTGGAGGGGATGGACTTGAGGATAGTTTCATTGGCCAGCGGTAGTAGTGGTAACGCATACCTGGTGGTACATAATAAACAGGCCCTATTGTTGGACGCAGGGTTAAGTGGCAAAAGGATTTCGGCAGGGCTGGCGGAAACTGGAATAGACCCTACATGGATTAAGGCAATTCTCATTACCCACGAGCACAATGACCACATTGCTGGGGCCGGGGTAATCTGCAGGAGATGGCGCTTGCCCATGTATATGACGGCAGGGACTTGGGCCGCTGCCCAGGGCAAGCTGGGCAAAATTCCTCCCCATGGGGTAACACTTCTCCGTCCAGGCGCCCCTTTTATCTTGGCTGATTTAGAAATTACAGCAATACCCATCTGCCATGACGCCCGGGAACCTGTCAATTACGTCTTTGATACTGGCAAACATAGGGCGGCGGTGTTGACGGATACCGGCTGCATCACCCGGGACATGCTGGCAGTGCTGGAGAGCTGCCATGCCCTGATCCTTGAAGCTAACCACGATGTCGATATGCTAGAGTCTGGCCCCTCCAACTTGCAGGCAGCCCGGGTCGCAACTTGGCTAGCTGTAAACGGAAACTTGAGGCAAATGATGCTGGGGCACCTCAGCGCCATCAATAACACTCCCGATATGGCCCGAGAGTCGGTAGCGGCATACTTAGTTGAGCAGAAACTAGGTGAAGAACCCCTTTGTGCCGCTCTACAAGTATTGCCCCGCCACCACCCAGGGCCAGTGTTGCAGGTGAAATAATAAATCTGATACAATTCACCTGGAGGTGTTGTCGAGATGGAAGAATATTATCAAGCAAATTCCCCGCGCCCGTCCCGTGGGCGCCGCTTTATCGAACTCATCGTCGCAGCATTGGCTGGCGGCTTGGTAGTGCTATGTGCATTGCCCTTTATATTGCCCTATTTGCTGCCGGAGCAACAACCCCCGCTGCCTTGGCAACAAGAGGAGCAAGAGCCTCCAGCCGTGGAACTGGAGTATCAGCAGACAGCCATTGTCGCCGCCGTCAACAAAGTTTCGCCAGCAGTGGTGGGTATAACCCGGATATCCCAGTCTAGGGATATCTTCGGCAGGCTGATGCCACCCCAACCCAGTGGCTACGGGAGCGGTGTCCTAATCAGCCCAGACGGATATATAGTCACCAATTACCATGTGGTGGAAAATGCCGTGGAAGTCATTGTCACCCTCAGCGATGACAGCGAGGTTGAGGCAGAAATTGTCGGCCAGGACCCGGGTACAGATTTGGCAGTGCTGAAAATCAGCAACCAGGGGAGGACGTTGCCCTGGGCGGAGCTGGGCAGTTCTGACCAACTGACGACGGGAGAATTCGTCATCGCCATTGGCAATCCCAGCGGTCTGGAGTTCCGCCGTACCGTAACCCTTGGTATTGTCAGCGCCACTGAGCGCAACTTTGAAGTGTACGATTGGGTCTTCGGCCTAATTCAGACCGATGCCGCCATCAATCCCGGAAATAGCGGGGGACCATTGGTCAACATGCAGGGGCAGGTGGTGGGAATTAACAGTGTCCGGCTGCTGGATACCGAAGGCCTGGGCTTTAGCATCCCCAGTAACCTAGTTAAGAATATCTCAGAATCCCTCATTGCCCACGGCAGGGTCATCAGGCCGGTATTGGGTGTGGCCATTCGGGAGATCACTCCTTCACTGGCAGAAGCCAGTAACTTGAGTAGCGACTATGGACTGCTGGTGGTAGAAACTCCTGATGGTCCTGCAAAAACGGCAGGAATTAGACCAGAGGATATAATTATTGAAGCCCAGGGAAATAAAATTGCAAATCTCCGGGACTTGCGCAAAGTGATCAGCGCCAAGAGTGTCGGGGATGTGGTTGAGGTTAAAATATTGCGGGGGAGCGAAACACTGACCCTGACAGTGTCCTTGGCGGACTTGAACCCTCAATAAGAGGAGGAGCAAGTGATGTATGTGGTTTGCCCCGAACACCTTGATGAGGCAATCGATGAATTTGTCGAGGTCTACGAAATGCCGCCGGATTTATACCTGCTGGACAAAGTATCCTTCCGCGATTGGACTGTCCCCCACCACTGTGACTTTTGCGGCCGGGTCCCGGTCTACTTGGTGGTGTGATGCGGTTTTCTCTGCTGACCGTAGGTAAGCTCAAGGAAAAGTGGCTGCAGCAGGGGGCGGCGGAGTATGAAAAGCGCCTGCGCCGCCTGGCTTCAGTTAAGATTTGGGAAATCCCCGACTTGCCCTGCCCCCAGGGACAGGCTGAACAAGTCCAGGCCTTGCATAGGGAGGGCGCCCAAATTCTGGCCAAGCTCAATCCCCGTAGCTACGTCATTGCCCTGGATGTGGCGGGCAAGGCCCTAGACTCTCCTGGCCTTGCCCAACTGTTTTCCGACTTATGCCTTGGCGGAACCAGCGATACAACCTTTATTATCGGCGGATCCATGGGGCTGAGCCCGGAGGTGTTGGTTAGATGCGACCTGTGTCTCAGCTTTTCTGCCTTTACCTTTCCCCATCAATTGATGAGGGTAGTGTTGCTGGAACAGATTTACCGGGCGTGCAAAATCAATGCCGGTGAAGTCTATCACAAATAGGGTTAGGCAGGAAATGTTCAGTCCTCCGGCGAAATAGAATTGGGAGGGGGGATGCTATTTTGAAAGATTATTATCAAGTACTAGGAGTCAGCCCCGGCGCCCCCGGAGCAGTGATAAAGGCTGCTTATCGTGCGCTAATGAAAATACATCACCCCGATGTGGGCGGAGATCCCCAACGCGCCAAGGAGATTGAAGAGGCCTATCGCATTTTATCCCAGGCCGTTCAGCCCATCAGGGGCAGGGCGGCGCCGTCGAGAGAAGTAAAGAGTGTTGGGCAAGCTGTGGTTCCCCATGCCATTAACCGTGGAAAACATCTCGATGTACAAATACTGGAGCTCCAGTCTAACCAGGTATTTACCTGTCCCCGGGAGTGCAGTTTTTATCGCCGCAGTTGCCGTTACAAGCAACAACTGTCCTTGGAGAGCAAAGACCTCTTTGCCTTCCGGGCCACCACCCTGGTGGCGCGCCTGCGTAACTCTTCTCTCTATCCGCAACAGGTGGATTGCCTCAGCGGGCGGGCAGTGTTAGTCGACCAAGTGGGGGATTTCTACAACTGCCACAATGTTTGCACTTGGCAGCACCCACCCAAGTACAAAGAAGCTGCAGTGGAATTGTTTCCCGATACCCAGGCCACATTGATGCTGTGGTTTCCCCAATTGCCTTCTGGTCGCTACGCCAAGCGCTTCGTCTATAAACACAAGGTAATGGTCCGGGATCTCCAAGGCGATTGGCTGGATGAGGAGCTTATTGATTTGGCTCTAGCCTAAAGGAAAAAGACCTGTGGTCTCAAGCCGCAGGTCATTTTTTAGAGTGCTTTATTTCCCAATGGATTAGAAGGCTCATTGCTCCCCGAAGCAAGACGATTGCCCCCAGGACCATGACTCCATTGAGGGGAGCGAATGGCTACTGTCCGCAAGATTTCTCCCCCCAATTTAAACTCCAAGCCAAGGGCGAGACCTTGGGCCAGGCTTAGCCGTAGTCTCTCTGTTTCCCCAGATAGTCTGCGCCAAAAGTTTAGGAAGACTAGAATAGCAGTGGTAACAAGGACTAGTGCTCCCAAGAGGTCCATGATATTGGCCAGCCAGAGGATCAGGTCATGACCAAGCTGCGACATGTCGAGGATTTACTTCTTCCAAGGCGAAGGCCACTCTCGGTCGTCGATCTGGGGGTGAAAAATAGATTCTGCGCCCATATCTCCTGGCAGGTATTTTAACTGACTAACCACTTGGGTGACTCCCCGGGCCTTGCGGGCAGCTACTACTGCCAGCTCTTCTTGCCTGCGCTCCTCCACATCTCCCACTAAGAACACAGTTCCCGCAACGCATTGGACGCCAAGACCTAAGCCCCTCAAGCGGGGGTCTGCCTCCAGCTCTTCCCGGACTTCAATGGCCACGTGATTGTCTAGAACCTGGCCATCGGTACTGATGCTGACAGCATCGGCAAAATTACTGATTCCATGACTGGAAAGGAGCTTTTTAAGGTCAACCTTGTTGGCTAGGGTATCGACGACGCCAGTAACCTGGAGCACGTTGTTGGAGAAGCTGGCCTTCAGGCCATACCCGGAAAGGTTGCTGTTGGTAGCCAGGCGTCGTTGGATATCGTATAATAGGGGATCGATATTTGTACCGCTAAGGCCGGTGTCCTCTACAGAACCCGAATCATTTCTACTGCCATCCTTGACGGCCATGGGCCACTTAGTACCCTTTTCACTGTCGTGGGCATGGTCTTTTAGCTGGGACTGCTGAGAACGGGATTCCCGGGGCGTGGGTTTTCCCTTGGGTTTTGTCAAACTCATCACCTCCAATAAATAGTATGCCCCGGAGGATAAATGCTATAATAGCACTCAGAGGTGGCGGATATGCATAAATGGTTTTCCCAGGGAATTAGGCAAGAGATGCGTCGTGAAATCGCTGGGGCAGACAATAATGAAGTCTTTTTCTGCGCAGAGCTGGATCAAGAGAATATTGTCCAAATCCGAGTGATGGCCAAGGGAAATAAGGCCAGCGCGCCGGCTGTGGTGCAACCGGTGCCAGGAAAGCGCATGGTCGTCCTGCACAACCATCCTTCTGGTGATCTGACCCCTTCCGGGGCAGATATTACCGTTGCCTCTCGCTTGTCCCGGGAGGGGATAGGCTTTGCCATTGTCAACAACCAAGTTTCTGAATGTTACATAGTTGTTGAGCCGGCTGAGCCTCAAGAGGTAAAGAATGTCAGTCAGACCAAAGTCGAAGAAATCCTTGCGCCCGGCGGATATATTGCAAATTCCATGCCTGGGTTTGAAGTCCGTCCCCAGCAGTTAGAAATGGCAGTGAGCCTTGCCAGTGCCCTGAACAGCCGCCAGCATGCCCTGGCAGAAGCTGGCACTGGCACCGGAAAGAGCCTGGCCTACCTGGTGCCGGTCTTGCTCTGGGCCAGAGAAAACAAGCGCCGAGCTGTAATATCCACCAATACCATTAACTTGCAAGAGCAGTTGCTGTACAAGGACATACCCTTGTTGCAGAGGACAATACCTGGTAGCTTCAAGGCCGTATTGGTCAAGGGCAGGGCAAATTACTTGTGCCAGCGCAAGTTTCGCGAATTGCTACAACAGGGAGAGGGCCAGGTAGATGAAAAGGACCTTCCTTCCCTAGAGGCCCTAGTAGCCTGGGCGCAGCGCACTAGGGATGGATCCAAGTCCGATCTGGGGTTCACCCCCAGCGGGCAGCTATGGGAATTAATTTGTTCAGAGTCCGACCTCTGCCTGCGGGTGAGCTGTCCCTTCTTCAAGGAATGCTTTTTTCACAATGCCCGTCGTGATGCCCTGGATGCCCAGCTGCTCATCGTCAACCATTCTCTGCTCTTTGCTGATATCGCTCTACGTAGCCGGGGGCTAGACACGGGGGTCTTGCCCGAGTATGATGCCATTGTCTTGGATGAGGCCCATAATATAGAAAATGTCGCCACTAAGTGGCTGGGCGCCCGGGTTACCAGGCTGGCCATGACCCGGTTGCTGACTCGACTTTGGTCAGCCAGACACAATAAGCCCCGGGGCGTGCTGGCGGTGTTGGAACAAAAACTCGCCACCAGCCCGGATTTGCATGAAGAATTGACCACTGTCCTGCTCAATACAATTAGCCAGCATGTGATTCCCAGCATTATCCGCCTCAATCAGGATCTTGGGGAGTATTTTTCTGCCTTGGAAGCTTACCTCGGCCAGTTGGCCGCGGGGGATTTTAAGGTTCGTCTCACTGAGGAATTCGTAGCGGTTCCGGGTTGGCAGGCCCTGCACAGCAGGGCCAGGGTAGTGTTAGGGCAGATGGAAGATCTGAAGCGCCAGCTGGATTCTCTCTACAACCGCCTGGAGAATGTCGGACCCCTAGGTTTTGAGCAGGTATTGCCCCAAGCCTTAGAGTTAGCTGCCTTGGGAGGAAGGTTGGCTGAGCAGGAGACCGCCCTCAGAGAGGTGCTCTTTGGCGATGATCAAGCCCTGGTCCGCTGGGTGGAGTTGGCGGTTTTCCGGGGCGCCCCCAGGGCAAGCCTCAATTATGCCCCTCTCTCGGTGAGTCAAGTCCTGCGGGAAAATATATGGGAAAAGCACGGTTCAGTTATTCTAACATCGGCAACCCTTTCAGTGGGGGAAAGTTTTCAATATGTGCGGGACAGGCTCGGTTTGGATGCAGACCTCCCGGTGCAGCAACTGCTCTTTACCTCTCCCTTCGATTATCAGAACAGGGCGGTGCTGGGGATTGCCATGGATATTCCCTCTCCCGATGAAAGCGCCTATTCTGCCAAGCTCGCTCCGGCAGTTCTTGCCTCCCTGCGGGCGTCCCAGGGCAGGGCCCTAGTCCTGTTTACCTCCTTTTCCCTCCTCAATGCCACCGCCGCAATAAGACTTGAGCTGGCGGCCATGGACATTACCCTACTCTGCCAGGGAGAAATGCCCCGGCACTCTTTACTGGAAAAATTCAGGGCCGACACCCGCTCTGCCCTGATGGCCACCGCCTCCTTTTGGGAGGGGGTTGACGTGGCGGGGGAGAGTCTCAGCAATGTAATCCTGACGCGCCTCCCCTTCACTGTTCCCGATGAACCGGTGATTCAGGCTCGGATGGAAGCACTGCGCCGCCAAGACAAGAATCCTTTTTACAGCTACCAAGTACCCCAGGCCGTCCTCCGCTTTAAACAGGGATTCGGCCGCCTCATCCGGACCAAGCAGGATAAGGGTGTTGTCTTGGTATTGGACAAGCGCATTGTCTCCAAAACTTATGGGCGCTATTTTTTCGAGGCCCTGCCTCAATGCCCCACCAGGAGAGGTCGCCTTGAGGAAATACTGGCCTGGCAGGAGAAATTCCTTCGCAATTAAAATAAAGCCCACAGGGCTTTATTTTTAGCAGCAACCATCGATTAACGGGCACTCGCCCTGGCAGTTGCGGCAATGTTCCAAGGTGCATTCATTCTTGAGGGGGTCGGGGTTTCTCCTGATTGCCTTGCGCAGTCTATCCATGATCATGAGCTTGCCTCCTTTCATCTAGCTTCTCCTAATCTTCATCATTCTCTTCTTCCTCTTCGTCTTCGTCATCTTCATCCTCCCCGGGCTGGGGAGGGTCAGGATCTTGCGGGTCCTGGGGATCCAAGGGAGATGGTCCATGTAGCCAGCAGCGCAGATTGCTCATCCAGGCCTCCCGCCTAACCTGCCTGAGCAAGTGCTCTGGGCAGTAGGGATTAGCCGGAAGATGGGTAGAAGTGCATATTTCCACCATGTCACCGGTGTGGGCCGGGCACCTGGTCCAAGGGACAGTCCCCGGCATATAGTATTCTACATAGGCGTCAGGACAGAGGTGGGTGGCTAGCTGTCCGCTGTCGGCGCAGACAACGGCCTCCGCTACCCCCTCAGGACGAGTAAAGGGTGGTGGCGCCCCTTTTGAGTAGACGAGGTTAATATAATCCCGCCAGGCTGGGGCCGCCACCGAGACGGCGTTGCCCACATCGCTGGCCTGGGCCGGTACATCAAAGCCGAAGAATGTCGTGGCCACCATGTCACTGGTATATCCCACAAAGACGGTGTTATAGTCATCACTGGTGCCGGTTTTCCCAGCCACATCGAAGGTCATGTTGCGGATACCCTGGACTCCCTGGAGCATATTTGTCACTATATAGGCCAGGCGCTCATCCAGTACTGGCTGCCTCTGGGGTCTGGCCCGGTAGAGGACATTGCCATTGTTGTCACGGATTTCTTCAACTGTATAGGGACTGATGGAGTACCCTCCATTGATGAAGGGGGCGTAGGACAGTGTGAGGTTCATGGGCGAGGCCTTAGGGCCCAGGGGAAGTTGAGGGAAATTGGCGTTGCCGATATTATTATCCCCCAGGCGAGGGTTAATCCTTGCGGTCAAATCTAAGAATTTGTCCAGGCCTATCTCTTGACCGATTCGCACCGCTGCCACATTGCAAGACACTTCCAGGGCCTCCCGAATCCTCAGCTCTCGGTTGTGCCAGGTCCCACCAAAATCCGAAGGTACATACGGGTTGGGACTGCCTCCAGGGTTGGGAAAAGCTGTCTCTTGACAGAGGATGGTGCTGGATGCCGTGTACCCGTTTTCTAGGGCGGCAGTGTAGAGGACTCCCTTAAAGGATGAACCGAGATTATAGGGCCAGTCAGCCCGTCGATTCGTACCCGTCAGTTCAATGCTTTCGGCAATGGCCAAGATTCCTCCGGACTGGGGATCCAGAGCCAAAATTACCCCTTGGATATTTGAGTTCTTTTCCCGCAGGGCCTCCCCTCGCTCCTGGAGGACCTTTTCGGCCGCTGCTTGGGCGGCAAGGGAAAGGGTGGTATCGATCTGCAAGCCCTGGTTGTAGATGAGGTTGGATATCTCCTGGTCATTCATGTCGGGGTAGCTCTGCTTTAAGATTCTTCGAACATCCCCCTCCACTCGCTGCCGAAAGTGACTGGCCCTGGCCACCCGCTCCTGGTGCACTACCGCCTCCAGAACACGAGCCTGGGCCTCCTCCCTTTCCTGGGCGGTTATATAGCCTAGCTCCTCCATGCGGGCAAGGATAATATCTCTTCGCTCATGGGAGTTGTCGGGATGGTCCCGCAGAGAATAAACAGCCGGCCCATTGGGAATCCCCGCCAGCAGTGCCGATTCCGACAAGTCCAATTCCGCCGCGGACTTGCCAAAATAGTACTTGGCCGCCGCTTCGATACCAAAGCGGCCATGGCCAAAATAAATGCGATTAAGGTAGCGCTCGAGGATTTCTTTCTTGGTAAACGTTCGCTCTAGCTTTACAGCGTATATCGCTTCCCGTATCTTCTTGTCCAGGGTGCGGGCGGGACCGGTGACACCGATAAAGTATTCGTTTTCTGCAAGCTGTTGGGTAATGGTGCTGCCGCCCTCCACAACTCTGCGCGCCCTCAGGTTCTGCCACAGCGCCCGGGCAATGCCCCGGAAATCCACACCCGGATGCTGGTAAAAACGAGAGTCCTCGATGGCGATTATTGCATTGACGATGTGGGGGGACATCTGCTCCAGGCTGATGACCTCGCGGATTTCCGAGGAAAACCTGCCGATTTCCTTGCCCTCCCGATCATAGAGTAGCGAGGGTTCCTCCAGCTGCCTATCCAAATCCAGACTGCGATATGTAACGAAAAAGTAAGCTCCGCCGATAAGGCCTAAGGCTAGGGGTAGAATGACGAAAACAATGAAGAATGTCTTTATTAGTCTGAGCCTTTTCAGTCGGTCCACCTCCAGCTAGATGCTGTTATTAGTATCCCGAATCCCGCAAAAGTTATAAAGCAAGTCAGATTTCATGGCAAGAAATTGACTCTCCCGTTATACTAGCCAAGGGTTAACATTTCCGCTTTGATAATTAAGACTCTGTGTCGGCGATAAAGATATTGGGGAACTACAGGGTCCCAGTGGGAATTAATAAAGAAAAATCGCTTCGGAGGTAGTTTACGCCCGCAACAATTTGGTATAATTATGCTCAGTTTAGTACGAAGGAGGAATAAACTAATGCTACCAACACCGAAAAAGTTTAATATTGTAGCTGGCAGTGCTGAGGGCAAGACACTTCTCAACTCCTTTGATAACGCATTGTTGGCAGCAGGAATTGGCAATGTCAACTTGTTGCGGGTCAGCAGCATTTTGCCCCCTGAGTCGGAGTTTACCCCCGATCTAAGTTTGCCCCCAGGCTCCTTGGTCCCTACGGCTTATGGCTATGTCATCAGCGAAAAGCAGGGTGAGAAGATCGCTGCCTGTGTCGGCATCGGTTTTAGCAAGGACACATTTGGTGTCATAATGGAGTATGCCGGCAGAGGGACCAAGGAAGAGGTCGAGGCCATGGTTCGGGCCATGCTGAAGAACGCCTTTGAAACCCGGGGGCTCCCCTTGATGGATATCAAGCTGGCCTCGACAGAGCATGTAGTGAAGGGGATAGGCTGCGCCTTTGCCGCCGTTCCCCTATGGTACTAGGAGGATGACCATGGAGCTTTGGTATACTGAAGTACAGACCCCCAGCGTCAGGTTTTCCTGTAAAGTCAAAGAAACCCTGTACCAAGTTAGGACTCCATATCAAGAACTGGCAGTAATAGAGACAGAACCCTTTGGCCGCATGCTGGTGCTGGACGGTATGGTCCAGACCAGCATTGGCGATGAATTTGTGTATCATGAAATGATTGCCCATGTGCCCCTCTTTATCCATCCCCAGCCGAAAACAGTCTTGGTCATTGGGGGTGGCGATGGGGGCGCCATCAGGGAGATTGTCAAACACCCTGAGGTGGAGAAGGCTGTGCTGGTAGAAATCGACGGTGAAGTCATCGCCAGCGCCAAGAAATACCTGCCAGAGATCGCCGACGCCCTTACCGACCCAAAGGTAGAGGTAAGGGTTGAGGATGGAATAGCCTACCTCCAGCAGTGCCAGAATAAGTATGATGTCATTATAGTGGATTCCACCGAACCGGTGGGGCCAGCCATAGGACTCTTTAGTCAGGAATTTTATGAATCAGTCCACCGCGCCCTGCGCCCCGACGGCATCCTCGTCGCCCAGACAGAATCTCCCTTTTTCAACCAAGACATTCTCCTCCAGGCCTACCGGGGCATGAAGGCAGTCTTTGCCAAGAGAGTAACATACCTGGCCAATGTACCCACCTATCCCAGTGGCCTGTGGAGCTTTACCTTGGCTTCCAAGCAATATGACCCCTTATCAGACCCACGCAGACCCGGTTCTGGGTTTACCAGTCGTTACTATACTCCTGAGCTCCATGGCGCCTGCTTTGCCCTGCCCAAGTTTGTTCGGGACATTTTAGGAGGTGCATAATGGAGTGGGGAAGGGATAGTGTTGGGGGACAACCCTTCATGGCATCCGGGGATGACTCCGGGGCAGCCAACGTCCTGCTGGGCGTGCCCATGGACTTTTCCGCAAGTTACCGACCAGGGGCTCGCTTCGGGCCTGCGGCGGTGCGCCAGGCCTCATATAACCTTGAGGAATATAGCC
>DAIOXA010000004.1:0-5127 GCA_036758185.1 Bacillota bacterium | reverse complement strand
TTGAGTTTTATGATGCCGGTGACCTTCACCTTCCCATAGGCAATGTGACCAAATCATTGGATCTGATTGAGACGGCAGTGGCAGACCTTCTGGCCGCGAAAGTGCGTCCCTTTATCCTGGGAGGCGACCATCTAATTACCCTAGCCAGCCTCCGCGCCTTTACCCGGCACTATCCGGGTTTAAAACTGGTGCATATCGATGCCCATGCCGACCTGCGCGATGAGTACTGCGGCGAAGAGCTTTCTCATGCCACTGTGGTGGGCAACGCAGTGCGTTCCCTGGATTTAGGGGGAGTATGGCAATTTGCCATTCGCTCTGCTACCCAGGAGGAACACGAGTTTGCCCGCCAGCACACGAATTTCTTTCCCTATCAGTTGGTGAAACCCCTGACCCAAGTTATGGATGATCTGACGGGCCCGGTGTACGTTACCTTGGATATTGACGCCGTCGACCCTGCCTATGCCCCGGGAACGGGAACACCGGAAGCTGGCGGCATCACCTCCCAGGAACTCTTAGAGGGCATACATCTTTTGGGACGATGTCAAGTGGTGGGCTTTGATTTAGTGGAAGTTGCGCCGGCCTATGATCCTTCCTTCATCACCGCAGCTTTGGCGGCAAAAATAGTCCGGGAGGCGCTGATTCTTTTCGGCAAGCAACCGTAAGGTTGCTTTTATTCCAACCATAGCGCCCGTTTTAGGGCAGTTGTGCGCAAAATATTTAGCAAAGGAGGAGAACAATTTGGAACACGCCGTTCTCGAGGTTGTCCTGCACCATAGCAATGAGGGCATACATATGGTAGATGCAGAGGGGATAACCAAGTACTATAATTCTGCCGCAGCGGCTATGGACGGTTTAGACTGCAAAGAGGTGTTGGAAAAGCATATCCTAGATGTTTTCCCCTCCCTGAACAAGGACACCAGTACGCTGCTCAAGGTGGCCAGGACGGGTAAGTCCATTGTTGATCAGCAACAGGTGTACACAAACCTCAAGGGGGCAGAAATCGTTACCATCAACACCACCCTGCCCGTTTTTGGGCAGGGTGGGAAATTACTGGGCGCTGTGGAGGTGGCCAGGGATATCACTAGAATCCGTAAACTGGCGGAACAGGTAATCGACTTGCGCCGCCGCCTCTCCGGGGGAGGGGGGCCTGCCAAGCCCCAGCAGGCGGCCATCTATCATTTTGACGACATCGTCGGCGCCAGCCAGGCCCTCAAAACTCTGCTCTTCAGGGCTGTCCAGGCTGCTCACACCGATTCTCCCATCATGGTGGTGGGGGAGACGGGAACGGGTAAGGAGCTACTGGTTCAGGCAATTCACAATGAGAGCCTACGCAACGCCCGGCCCTTCATTCCCCAGAATTGTGCCGCCCTACCCGAAACCTTGCTGGATGCCATCCTCTTTGGCAGTGTCCGGGGGAGCTTTACCGGCGCCCAGGATAGGCCAGGCTTATTTGAATTGGCCCACGGTGGAACTCTCTTCTTGGATGAACTTAACGCCATGCCTCGGCAACTTCAGGCAAAACTTCTCAGGGTTCTTGAGAGCGGCCAGTTGCGCAGGCTTGGGGATACTAAGAGTCGGAGAGTGGACGTACGGATAATAGCAGCTATGTCCGAGGATCCCAGTAAAGTGTTGCGTCCTGACCTTTACTACCGCCTCAATGTGGTCACCCTGACTCTGCCGCCCCTTCGGGAGCGCAGGGGGGATATCCCCCTCCTCTGTCGGCACTTTCTTCAGCGCATTAATGCCCGTCTTGGCGCCCGGGTCCAGGGGATTGCTCCAGAGGCCATGGCCAGGCTGGAAGCTTGGAGTTGGCCCGGCAATGTCCGAGAACTGTCCAACCTTTTAGAGGGGGTGCTGAACTTTCGCAGCAGTGGTCATGTTGAGTTGGTCGACTTGCCGGAGCAGCTGAAGCTGCCCGTCAGGACTCAGTCCCTCAGGGGCAGGCTGGGAAAATTCGAAGAGGAGATAATCTTGGAAGCAATGAATGCCTGCCACGGCAATATCAGCAGGGCCGCCGTCAAATTGCAGGTGCCCCGCCAGACTCTACAGAGAAAGCTCCAAAAGATCAAGTGGCATGAGAATTGCAGTAGTAATTGCAGAGATAGGAGGGACAATTAATGCATAATAAGAGTACGGGTAGTCGGTATGGCGTGCACCGGAGTATTGAGCCAGAAGGATCCTTGCCCCAGCCTGCTTGGAAGCTGAATAATACCGTGGAGATATGGGATAATGAAATCCTCATCGATGTCGAGACCTTGAACATCGATGCCGCTAGCTTTAGGCAGATGTCGGAACAGGCTAGTAGCGACCCTGAAGGTATCAAGGCAATAATCCTCAAGACCGTTGCCGACCGAGGAAAGCAGCATAATCCAGTCACCGGTTCTGGTGGCATGCTTACCGGCAGCATCGCCCAGATTGGGGCTGCGCTTCAGGGCAGCATCGACCTGGCGACAGGGGATCGCATTGCAACCTTGGTTTCCCTATCCCTGACGCCCCTGAAGATTCAAAGGATTATTGCCATTAGGCCAGAAACCTGCCAAGTGGATGTGGAGGCCCAAGCTGTTCTCTTTGCCAGCGGGATCTATGCCAAATTGCCCCAGGACATGCCAGACAAACTGGCTTTGGCAGTGCTGGATGTGGCGGGGGCGCCTGCCCAGACGGCCAAGATTGTCCAGCCCGGCAACACGGTACTGGTAATCGGCGGCGGTGGGAAATCGGGACTCCTCTGCCTTCATGAGGCCAAGAAGCAGGCAGGGGCCCGGGGCAGGGTAATTGCCTTGGACCTTACAGATTCTGCCCTGGCCAGGATAGAAAAATCCGGTTGTGCCGACATCATCCTCCAGGGGAATGCCAGAGATTCCGTGAATGTGCTGACCAAGGTCTCGGAAGCGACCAATGGGGGCCTCGCCGACGTCACCATCAATTGTGTCGACGCCTCTGGCACAGAAATGAGCTCAATCCTGGCTACCAAGGATGGGGGCCTTGTCTATTTCTTCAGTATGGCCACCAGTTTTACTTCCGCAGCCTTGGGGGCAGAAGGTGTAGGCAAAGACGTGCAGATGCTGATTGGCAACGGTTATACCAAGGGCCATGCCGAGACCGCCCTCAATGTCCTGCGGCAAAATGCCGTTCTCCGAGGGATTTTCACCGACCTGTATGCTTAAAGGGGGATACAAATGTCTGATTATAAACGAATTGACCTGTATAAGGATGTTACTGATGAGCAATGGCAGGACTGGCATTGGCAATTGCAAAACAGGATTACCGATGTCGAAACCCTCAAGAAGGTTATCAACCTTACCGTAGAGGAAGAGGATGGCATTCGTCGCTGTCTGGAATCCCTGCGTATGGCCATCACACCTTACTATGCCAGTCTCATGGACAGGGATGATCCCACTTGCCCAGTACGGCGCCAAGCAGTTCCCGTCGCCCGGGAACTGCATAGGGCGGCCTCGGATATGGAGGATCCCCTAGCCGAAGATGTTGACTCCCCTGTCCCCGGTCTTACCCATCGCTACCCCGATCGGGTGCTGTTCCTGGTCACCGATCAGTGCTCGATGTACTGCCGCCACTGCACCCGGCGGCGTTTCACAGGCGCCACCGACAATGCGCTACCCCGAGATCGGGTGGATAGGGCGTTGGATTACATTCGCAATACTCCTCAAATTCGGGACGTCTTGATCTCTGGTGGCGACGGACTCTTAATTTCCGACTACCACCTGGAATCCATCATTCAGCGCCTGCGGGGGATAGAGCATGTAGAAGTCATCCGCATTGGTACCCGGACGCCAGTGGTAATGCCCCAGCGCATTACTCCGCAACTGGTGGCAATGCTAAAGAAGTACCACCCCATCTGGGTCAATACCCATTTCAACCACCCCAAGGAAGTTACTCCAGAAGTCACAGCGGCCCTGGCCCGAATGGCCGACGCCGGCATACCCCTGGGCAATCAGTCCGTTCTCCTGCGGGGTGTGAACGACTGTGTAGGGGTCATGAAGGCCTTGGTTCACCTGCTGGTCAAGAACCGAGTTAGACCATACTATATCTATCAGTGCGACCTCTCCCGGGGAATAGAGCATTTTCGTACCAGCGTCGCCAAGGGAATAGAGATAATTGAAGGGTTGCGTGGGCATACTTCGGGCTTTGCCGTCCCCACCTATGTCATCGATGCCCCCGGCGGCGGCGGGAAAATCCCCGTCATGCCCCAGTACCTCATTTCCCAAGCGACGGATAAGGTTGTTCTCCGCAATTATGAAGGCGTAATTGCCACTTATACTCAGCCCACCGATTACCAATCCCCCGATTGCTCTAGCTGCCAGTACTGCACAGCATCCGATGGGGTGCATGGCCTTATCCAAGGCCGGGGGACCAGCTTAGAGCCCAACAACCTTGAGCGCGGGCGGCGGCGCAAGTGAATAAACTCTTGGCCCGAATCCTTCCCCATGGGACAGTGGCCAAAAACACCGGCAAGACGGTGACGGTCAACTACTTGGTTGCCCAAGCCCAAGGGGAGGGCCTAAGATTGGGGCTGACCTCTACGGGCAGGGACGGCGAGACGGTGGACGTCTTGACAGCCCTGGCAAAACCAGAGATATTCTTGCCCCGCATGGCAGTGCTGGCTACTGCTCGAGGCAGTTTGAGCCACGGGTCGGCCCGCTTGGAAATCCTCGAGACCACGGGGATTAGCAATCCCTTGGGCGAGATCGTCCTGGCTAGGGTTCGGGAGGCCGGCACGGTGGAGCTCAGTGGTCCCGAGCGGACCCAGGACTTAAAGACAATAATTCGGGGCCTGGAGGCTCTATCTGATTTAGTTATCGTCGACGGCGCCCTGGATCGCATTTCTGCTACTGCTCCATCTGTGACGGGGGCCGCAATCTTGGCCACCGGAGCAGCGGTGGCCCCCGATCCTCAGGGAATTGTGCGGGCCACAGTTCATGCCGCCAAGGTCTTGATGACACCGCAGGTACACAAACTATCTGAGGAGGGACGGCGCTTGCTGGCGCAGGGAAGGTCAGGAATACAGGATCCGGATGGGGAAGTACGGCCGCTGCCCTGGGTCACAATCCTCGACGCGCCGTTGGAATTATTAGATTACCTGCCAGGGGCCCACACCCTGCTGCTGGGTGG
>DAIOXA010000003.1:19580-25765 GCA_036758185.1 Bacillota bacterium | reverse complement strand
AGAACCGAGCCAATGGTTGCCCGGGCTCTTTTTGAGGATCACCCCCGCGCATGCGGGGAGCAGACTAAGGATTCCCTGAAACAAGTGGATTGTTACTTTGTCACTTGCTGTAATTTAATGAGTTTGTCATAAAGAGTTTTGGTGATTAAACAATCTTCTTCGCTGTCGGGCTCGATCCCGAAATGTCTCAATAACGTTTCCAGCCGGTAATTCTTTACATCATCTACTAAGCGGCGGGACAGTGATAAAATATCTATACATTGATTTGAAAACAGAGGTAGTTTGCAGCGCTCACAGGCAGTTCGCAAAAATGTGTATACCAAATCCTTATCATGTGTAACAACCGGGGCATCACCTATAAATGAGAGGAAATCAGGCAAGACCTGGGCAATGCCTTTTTCTCCCTGATCCTCCTCTTGTTTTGTGGATAGAGGAGGATTAATAAGGCTGTGAAATTCATTCTGAATCTCACCGTCAGAGACCATAATGGATTTTATCTCTAGCAGCTTGTCGTCTTGCGCCGAAGGCCCCGTTGTTATTAATTTGATTATGGCATAGGTAGTAGGAAGTGGCTTGGGTTGTCTACGTTCTGTCATTTGTTTTGCTTTTCGCATTCGGGCGGCCTTGCTGTAACCCATGCGGGAATCAGAAAACTTTTTGAGGCGAGCTGGGCTGGGACGGAGCATCAGTTTGAGGCCATCGAAATCAATTGGTTCCCAGACAGTGTTGTGTACACGGAAGTCCATACACTGTTCATTATTTGTGCGGTACACCATTGTTGCCCGTCCAGACTTAAGGTTTTCGGTCACTCGCGTCCAAAGCATATCCCGTACTCTTGCGGTTACCTTACCTACATAGACACAGGTATTAATTTCTTGTAGCCATTTAGTTAAGTCGCCGCGAAGTGCAGGAGGGCAGTCTGTTAAAGTTATTACAATCATGTCTCATCCCCAATAATTGTGCCGTAGCCATCTCCTAAGGATTCCACCTCAGGCTCTGCTAGTCCCTTGCCATAGGAGACTGCGTTAGCTACCTGGCCCTGCTTGTCGTCCCAAAGATGGAGGACATCTGTTTCTTTTTCTTCTTCAGCGTCGTTACCCAGAAGAAGTTGCCGAATATCCTTCACCGTCTGCTCCAGTATGTGCCCACTAGAAATAGCATCACGTACTCTCCTTCTGGTTACGGCACCTATATCCTCAGGGGCTTCTGCTGCGACTTCAAAGGCGATGGGTATTGTGAGACCCCCTTTATAGAGATCGGCAATGTCGTACACAAAAGAACGCTCATGCCCTGTGTGGACAAACCCCAAACCTGGTGAACAGCCCAGTGCTACAATAACGCTATGGACCACTCCGTATAAACAGGCATGAGCTGCAGACAGGGCCATGTTGACGGCATCACCGCCAGCGAAGTTATCTGGGTCGTATTCCCGACTGCCCCAGGGGACACCTGTCCTCTGGGAGTGATGGCGATATATCGCTCTTACTCGTGCTCCTTCCCTGCCTCGAAGCTGTTGCATTGTTAAAGATGATACATCCTCTTTGGGAAAGCGCATCTGATACATTTGGCGGGCTACAGCGATTCGAGAACGAACATTAGAAACTAGCTGTGCTTGTTTAATTAACAACCGGGATGAGTGAGTCAGTGGGTTTCCATGGGCATAGTACCTTACGCCGTGCTCTCCTACCCAGACAACGAAGGTCCCCGAATTGCCAATTAACTCCATAGCCCGATGAGAAACATTTGTGCCAGGACCTAATAGCAGTACGCCCAGCGATGCTGCAGGGACATGGACTGTACCTCGGGCATCAGTTACAGTTATAGCTCCGTCCTGTCGGTTTATAAGGCAGTGCTCCAGGTATAAAAATGATATTCTATCTCTGATCTGTGGGAGGGCCTGCAGATCGGGCTTTTTTATGCCAGGGATGTTTTTCATTAGGTTATCCCGTAAGGGCGGGCTATTGTCAGTAAACCACAGCCGTAAGCTTTTGCACGCCCAATACCACGGAGAAGGGTATGCCTGAAACGTTCGAGATCAGTTATGGTTAAATGCCCCTCAAAGACCGCTGTGTTAATTGTAACCCTGTCCCTGCTTTTGCCCTTTTGAAATCCTAATCTCTGGGTATGAACTACATTAAACCCATCTTCAGTGAGATTAAAACCGCATACTTCAGCCCTTTGAAGTAGCCACTGTTTTTGCTGTTCAGGAGTCACATGAGCATATACCTTTCCTCGTCCAGATGTTTTGTCCTTTTCTTTAAAACTACTGTGGGTGGGATTTGCACGCAGGCGAAATTGCCACTGTTGCCCCCCCTGTAGTCTAGATATTAGTCGGTTATAATCTTTGGTTTGCCAAAGGGGCTGCCGGGAGGAATACCCAAACTGGTTGGCAATGTGTCTAAAATCTGGGTTCTCTTGTGAGAGCACCAATAAATGGCACGCATCATTTAACCAGTCAACCCGCCAGAGCTTGCGGTTGGCTTTGTCTTCAAAGCCTTGCTCTATAATGCCGTGCAAAATATGTGGTGAGGATAGCGCCCGCATTGTTTCTCTTAACTTAGTATCTAGCTCTATCCGAGACAAGTACATGGCTAATCCTCCTTGTTTAGTTCTGACATGGGATCGTGTTGGGTTGAGCCTTCTTTTGGGGTAGAATGAATCCTTGATATTGTTTCGCCGACGCGGCGGAAGCCAAACCTACGGTGGGATTGGTCAAAGGAAAGAGGAACGTCGCGCTGAAAATATGCACCTGTGTCAGTTCCATCCGCATCAGTTACAATGCGCAGATGAACTTCGGGGCTTTCTTTTCTCTGTCCTTGTTGGTCTGCTAGCCAAGGTTCTAGATTTAGTGCCTCTAATATGGACCTACCTCTGCGGATACCCAGAACAAGTTGGCCCTCGGGAGGGCAAGACCGACGGCCAAGAAATAAGGGAAAAACGGGGTGGCGCATGGCGCGTTCAATTTTAACTAATAAATTTTCTTCTCCTTCCAGCCCTGCTAAAAAAACTGCGTCTGCCAGATAATAGCGCTGGGTGACATATGGATCCTTGCCCCTCGCTGTGTGATAATCCCGTACAAGCACGCCTTCCTGATCTACCCTCACGCCGAAGCTTAATGACTGTAAATCTTCAATGCTTTCATTGCGCCGTCTTCCCAACGCTGCGGCCACTAACCCGATTACAGCGGATTTTGAAGGGACGCGCCCGGTACCGCGACGGTCAAACTTGGCATCTACTCCCCACGATTGTAAGGGCGCAGCTAGACGAAGCAACAATGTACTCATTGTACATCTCCTAGCCGGTGACTAATCTCCCTTTCCAAAATATTTAGCAGGTCATTAAATGGGTGGAGATCACCAAGTTCTGACAATAGCTCACCTGTTACCAGGGAAACTTCCGGCTTGCCGAGCCAATTAGCATACGTTTTATTTGTATGCTCGACAAATGCTTGAGCAGAAGATTGTATATATCCATCCTCATTGTTTTTTCCTGCCTGCACAGGGCGCTCGAATGCTCCGACCAGGTTTATTGGCTGATCCCTTCTTATGGTCACCAATATTGTATCAGGCAAGGTCCGGTTGGCGAAGGTATTTTGTTTGCCTGTTGGCATGGAGCACGCAAAGGCCCGAACAAACCCGGTTACCGCGTCTGCAGTATCATCCTTTAGCTGCTTGTGCAACTCGTGGACGGCAATGGTTGCATATCTGTAGAGGGTCGAGGAGTTATATTCCACAGTGCCAATATGCCCCGCGCCGGCATGGTCCTCTGGTGCACGATCATCTACAGCAGTAAAATAATCATACTCATTGCTTACTTTGTGAGTAGATATACTATGGGCCACTTGAGCAGCTGCATCGGTGTTTAAGGAGGGGGCATCGGCAACCATACGACCGAAGAGAGCAATATCGATACCGGGGGACTGTTGGAGGGCTTCTTGGGCTTTGGTCTTAGAGGCATCAGGATCTATTGCTAATTCCGCCAACGCAACCGCTTGGGCGTTGCTCATGAAAAAGAGCGCATTTGTACCTTTTTCAGGTGACTCGATCTTTAACCCAGCAGTCTTGAGAATTTGAGCGGCATCAGCTTCGCAGTCTCTACTGTCGTCTAGCTTGTGAATCTCCTCGGCCACCATGCTTACTATTTGTTTGGTTCTCGTCCCCAAGCTGTGGGCGGGTAAAATCTCCTTAAACATCTCTCTCATAGCCTTTTTCCAGCTTTGGGAAGAAACCCGGGCCCGAGTGGCACCACCATATACTGCGGTTTTGGGGCTTCCTGTGTCGTCCCGGTTGACACAACTGGGAGGCACAGTTTGCAGCACGTGAACATCTAAATACAGCCTTCCATTACTTTCAGTTTTCATCACTTTCATCCTTTCCTGATATTCCATTTTTGGTATCTGTTTCATCCTTCGCAAGGCGGTAGAAATCCCTTCCCCAGTGTAGGCGAACTGAGTCTCTGGAATTGGGAAATTGTAGGCAGTAAAAGTCTTCCGCCAGCGCAGTATAATCTAGGGGAATTGACTTTTGCTTTAGGAGTTGAATTAGTCCCCGTAGATGATGGGAGAATTCTTCCATGCTGCTGGATGTTGATGCGGCATCAAAGCGCCGCTTGACCCGCTTTTCATCTTCATCGTCCCCAACCAGCTTGCGAAGGGCAACGCCCAGTGATTCTCCGTCTTTGTGCATGCACTGAAGCTTGGTATCTTTTCCTTGCTGGTGTAGGGCATACAGGGTCAGGGCCGTATGCACCGCCCACTCCCCATATGAGGGATGCTGCCCCTGCCCGACTAACTCTGGTGGTAGATCCTTTAAAGTTGCTTCCCAAAGTTCTGGCATGCTCCCTGGTTTTTTGCCTATGCCACGGCGCAACCTCGCCAATGTTGCCCTTGTGGTAGACTCGTTTTCACTTCCTGCCAACCAGCTAATTTTACGTTGCACAAAAGCTCTTGCCTGTTTGGCACCTTTTAGCAATTTAAATCCTCCTTTCTTTTATTGTTTAGATGTCCAATACAAAAACTGATTATAGGCTTCAGGCGCTGTATAACGGCGTTTTACTTCTTGCCCTCTAGTTTTTTCCTTGACATAGCGCCCAACAAACGCTTGTGGACTAGATTGATCAACCAATTCTTTACCTAATTTGCGTATTATTGTTTTTGCTTGCTCCCGCCATTGGTTACAACTATCATCTATATTGTGTTGTTCAGGAATAATTTCCCCTAACCAGCGTCGGAAAGGCGCATCCAAACGGAAATATGCCTGTTCCTTTGCGGAATCTCTTATATTATAGCCATCGGAATCGCCAGCGGCCTTGGCAAGGTTTTGGGCCAAGTATCCTACTTGGTTCACTAATTTTTCCGTTGTTTCGATTTCGTCAATGATACGGTTAACCCATTTTTCACCTAAGGAAGTGAACAAAGACAGATTGATTTTCAAGTTATCAGTGAACATGTCAGCAACGGCAGTTCTTTGAGTGTATTTGACTCCTGCTGTATTAAACCTTACGAAGGGTAATTGCACAAGTCCATCGCTTTTTAATAGATCTATCCAATTAACTATTCCGGGTCTGTCCTCCTTTGCACTCACAGAGAACATGGCTGAAAAATCACGCCACATTTGGCGGGACTCATCGTGCAATCGCGGCACGATGTTCCCATCTTTATTTCTTCTCCAAACAGTCATCATCTCCAGCTTGGTAGCATGTTCAATTTCCAAGGATTGCCCAGACCACAATAGATATCCTGTTACGCAGTGCTTTTCTTCGCATTTTATTAGTTGAATGCGTCGGAATTGCATAGTTAGTAATTCGCTTGGTTCTATTGGAAAAGCAGGTTCTGTATCCAGAAGAAATTCTGCATCGTAGATAATGTCCTGTTCCCAAATCACATTTGGTTTATCCCAAGTTTGGCCGTTGGCGGTAACAACTAAATTAAGCATAAGGGTTTCGAATAAATTTGATCCGCTCGCCCATATCAGTCCTAATTGGCTTAACCATGCTAGACCGTACCCTTTTATAGTAATGCCAGTGCTGGATGGCCTACCACCGGGAGACGCATCAAATGAATTAATGTAAATTAACCAGCGGGCGGCTTCTGGGTAGCAAACGGAATCTTTCTGGGTGCGGGAGGAAAATAAGCGAACCTTGTGGCCACTTTCGGCGATATAGCCAATTAGATACTTGGCCTCTTT
>DAIOXA010000003.1:13809-19570 GCA_036758185.1 Bacillota bacterium | reverse complement strand
GGAAGACGGCATAATCCTTTCCCCTTGATCAGTGATGGGCTCCTTGGGTGCCACCTGGTAGAAGGGATGCTCAGGATGGAAGAGCCAAAAGCGCTCCTCAAAACGCATGAGGTATTTCTCTATGACTTCCATGGGGAACTCCTTGTTATTCCAAAGGGATTCCCAGCGGTCTAGGACTTGACCATAGTCTACCGGGTAATCTTTACCATCTGCAAGCGCTGCATAGAGTACTGCCAGTAGCAGTCGCAGAACCGCAACGTCCTGTGTTGGCAATTCACCAGCTAGCCCCTGATAGCTTGGTGCATTCCGGAACAGGTTTAAAAGGGACACCTCTTCTATCCCACCATCAGGGGTACGTACGAGAATCCAATCCTCGTGTAATAAGTTAAAGGTCCTTTCATCAGCCATCTGTTATTACCTCCTCCTTTTCATATGTCAAGCCATTATATTGATCATAGGTCAGATTATATCGCCCAAGACGTGCTGACGAATTTTCGTCCAGGACTAAGAACAGTTCTCCTCTCAACCATGAAGATTCTTGCCAAACGAGCAGTCCTGCATTAAGTTGTTCCAGCTGAAAGATTGTTTGGTCGATTATCCAAGGTCCGCAGAGGGCATTGGGCAAGCGAATTCTTTGCCTAGCCAGAGTCTGGGCCGTTAATTGGTCGGGAACAGTATTTGGCAGTAGCTCAAGGCTATCTTCAGTTAGCATATATAGTCTATTGTTGATTTGCTGTATTACCAAGACCTCTATTGATTCATCAGAATCGCGGACCGCGGCTTCCCCATGATGATCAGACACATCTTTATCTAGCCATCCTGCAATGTTCAGCCTAGGGCTGGTCCCTGGGGGGTTGATACGGAACGCATCGGCACGGGTTTTTTTATTATCGATGAGCTTGTCCCATTTTTTCTTGGCTTGCTGGTATCCTGGTAGCTCTGAGGGTAAGGGTACAGTGTCATCGTAAACGTTCTGGACTAGATTGGGGATGTCTTGGGGCAGAGCAAGTTTCTCTGGCAGTAGTGCTTTGGTGCGCATGAGCAAGTATTCACCGTAAATACTTTTTGATCCTGGCTCAAAATCGTCTCCGTCCATTCCCATTATTAGACATTGAGCTTGCGCTAGTTTTTCTTTTAAGGATCTTTCGGGTCTTTGGTGTCTATGTAGACGGCCGATGCGTTGCAGAAGTAGGTCCATGGGGCATAGGTCAGTAATCATGACATCGAAGTCTATATCTAGTGATTGCTCAAGGACCTGAGTTCCAATAAGAATGCGCTTTTCAGGTCGTTCCGTATCTGAACTGCCCAGCTCCTTAAGTAATTCCCGTTCGATTTTAGCTCGGTCCGTGGCTATAAAGCGGGAATGCAGCAGTCTAACTATTTCATTCCCAAAGTGCTCGCGCAACGCTGATGCAATCTCCTGGGCCCTTTTCACGGTGTTGACTATCACACCAGCACAGCCACCATGAGAGAGTAAGTCTTCCAGTTTCTGGACAAGTAAGTTTTCTGCTAGAGGTGCTAGTAACACTGAGGTAGATTCACTTTCATCTATGGCGACTGCTGTTTGTTTAACATTGCCGCCATCGGTGTGTGTTATAAGGGGATAGCTGCGGTTACTAACCCAGCTGGGTTGTTGGCCAGATGTCCTAGGCTTTGATGGTGAGCTGTTAAGGTAGGCATCTATTACAGCTTGGCGTTTTTCGATGGGTAAGGTGGCAGAAAGGACTATTACCGGAACGTTGTATGTGCCAAGCCAACGTAATGCCCTTTCAAGGTACTGACTCATATAGGCGTCATAGGCATGACATTCATCTATAATAACGACCTTGTTGGCCAAGCCTAGATGCCGGAGCATTACGTGCTTTTGTTTCAGTGCTGACAGAAGAAGCTGGTCAATTGTTCCCACCACAAAATCGGCTAACAGTGATTTTTTTTGTCCTGCAAACCAGTCGTGGACGATAAGCCCTTTGCTGTTATCCCTATCGACATTTACATCTCCCTCTAAAAACTTCAGCCCTTGGAACTCCTCATTGAATTGTGCCTTGCCATGGGCCAGCATTATGGAATGATCATCGGATTCTAATCTCTTCACCCATTTCAGCATGCGGGGGAGAATACCATCTGAGGTAGCCTGGGTGGGCAGAGCGAAGAACACTCCAGAACGATTTGAACAATGAGCAAAGGCTTCGGCGGCTACTAGGGCTGCTTCTGTTTTACCACCACCCATGGGAGCCTCAATTACACAGATGCCTGGCGAAATGGCATTATTTACTGTTTTTGCTACAGCTACTTGGATAGCTCTGGGAGTGTCAAAGTCAAACCGTAGTGGATATAGATCTTTTCTCCTCCATGTATCTTCTGCCCCCCAAGGGCGGGTAAGGCCAAACTGTTGCCATGCAGCAGTGGCTCTATCTTTAGGCCGCGTCTCCCAATAGTCCTCCAGGCGAATGTTTGGAAAAAGATCTGTATTGCTGGCAATCCAGTCGGTCATTATAAGTAGCCCACTTAGTAGCACCTGCCCCGGTATATTAGGACGGGGAACCTCCTCCAGGGAGCAAAAATCGGTCAATCCTATTGCGTATGCAATTAGCTCCTGTTGCACCGCCGTCCACGCTAACTCACCTTCACTCCCTAAATGATAATTAAGGCCATATTCTTCAGGGCCATAGGAGTTCAACATATGGTTGCTAGGCGGCTTGCCGTGATGGGCGCCTAGGATTAACGCTGCGTTTTTATTGCAGCCAGCCCGCTGTAACAGGATTTGGGATGCTAAAGCATGGGGTGTATTATTGGCATTTCTAAAATCATTGGATGATGTCATGGGCAACCCCGCAGCAATCAAATTGTCAGAGATCCGTCCGTCCAGTGCAGGGCAGAGGGGCCGGGCTGGCTTTGCCTGAAAAACGGGTGTCGCTTTGCCTAGGTCATGGGCAGCTGCAAGAAAAGCAAAAAGTTGTTCTGCTAATTTCTCCTCCATTATATCGGAGCAGATTACCTGTTTCACACCATTGGGAAGCCATTGATTCCACAACATACGGGCTACTTCGGCAGAGTCTGCCATATGGACCCACAGGGGCAGCCAGAGCAAGTTGCCATCATTTGACTTTTTGGCCCAGAGACTTCGGGCTGCTGGAGATAGCTTAGTCAATTAATCCTCGCCTCCTTCAAAACAAGATGAATTCAGAAGCACAATTAAAGAGAAACGTTTCCGGGGAGATGTTAAGTTCCAAATTGTATGCGTCTAGTCTATCTTACCATAACGCTATGTCAAATATTGTCACCAGGTAAATTATTTTTGATTAATACCTCGAAACCCCTAGTAAGGGCATAATACACAATTGAAGCTTTTGGGCTTTCCCATCTGGCAAGATTACCCACCCTGATTGCCAACCTCGGCTCGCTTGCGCTACGTTCCAGACTCCCCCTCGGCTTTCTTCAGGCCCTACCGTTGCCAGTGATGCCCTTATTTATTGATTGCCATCCCGCTGGAAGGGTGACAGGGCATCTCTCAACTCATCGGCTAGGCAACATGCTAGGCAAACCAAAAGCCCGCGGCTTTGCCGCGGGCGGTCCTGATCGGGGAACTGATTATCCCTCAAATATAATCTTATAGATGTAGCAGATTTCCTCATCCGGGATCTCCAGATCCAGTTGCCGACAGAGGTAAATGCATTGCTGCTTGATGAGGGCAAATTTATCTGGATCGCCTTGGATTATCTTCTCCCTATCTGGACATTCAAGAATTATATTGCCCTCTGCCAACCTGTCCAGAGTGCAGCAAATATGCACGAAGAGACGGGTCACCACAGATTTACTGAACTTGATATCCAGGATCTGCTCAAAACTGAGAATAGCCTGATGTACTGCGGTCTTGACGACAGTGAATTCAAGGTTATGCAGATATTGATCCACCACCTTGGAAGCAAATTCAATGATATCCCTATGATCATTGCTGCCGGCGATTGCCTCTTCCAACTTGCCCATACCCTTCTCTTCCAGAATCTCATCCAAGGGGAAGTATGGGAAGTAACTGGGGTTTGGTCTCACGGTGCCCACACAGGCGATAATCCGCCTGGACTTAAGGGCTTCGGGCGGGTTTTCATCTTTGGTCAGGGCGACGGGAATAAATTCCACCTGTCCCCCAATGGACAGCTCATCCCGCAGATACTCCGCCAGTTTTTGCGCAGCTCCGTAACCGGTAACACATACCGTGACGATAACGGGTTTTTGGCTCAAGTCGGTGCCAACCACCTGGTTTTTTAACTCCTGGCCTATAAAGGGCTTGACATTGGCTACTTCCTCATAAAGCTTTTCCAAAGGGCAGATGGCCGCCTTGCGGACGGCTTCCATGACCAATAGAGTGCTGACCATACCGACAACTCGCGTAGGAATCCCCGTGCGTTCTGTGACAATGTCACCAAAGGCCAAAAGGGAACCCATATCTACCATTAGCAGGACGCCTTTTCCTTTATCGATCTGGGAGACCTTGCTAATCACCTGTTCCAATGTGGTTTGCACATCCTGATTGAGGGGCATGTCTACAGCATGAGCATAGCTGCTACCCATGAGACGGTTGGCGGTATCCACCATGCTGCTGGCGGTGGCATAACCATGGGCGATAACCAGGATTCCCACCTCGGCTACCTGGTCACCTTCAATATCGGGACTGAGGAAGATAGCGATAAAGCCTGCTTCATCTTCGGGAAGGGTAATGGAGTACTCTTCTTCCATCATTGCCTTGATCTCCAAAGCGACGGCGTATTCCTGAGGATAATCGGCCTGGATACTTTCCAGCTGGGGATTGGAGATTATTTCTTTATTGCGAGCCCGTTCCACCAATACATCTAGATGCATGGCAAAGCCGTAGAAGACTTGCTGGGAAAAGGTCCGGGATAGTCGGGCGGCGGCGTGGTTCAAGGTTCTCTCCGCTACCTTTATTGTCTTGGCGCTGACAATGCTGGACAGGCCGTTCCGGTTATCCCGAGGGGCTGCCTGATTAATGAGGACATAAAAATTCCGCTTGATATAGCTGTTGAGAAGAAGGTCTATCTGTTCCTTTTCGAACCCGGCATCGACATACTGCTGATACTTGGATTTTATCCCATCATACATTTGCCGGGAAATATCGTCGCCCCCCTCGGGGACGGAAGGAATGGTGCTCAAGGGGAATTCCAACCCTTGCCAGTTGATGAGTTTTGCCACTTCTTCTTTGCCGTTGCGATACTCAAATTTGCTGCTGATATTGTTGTGCTGCAGAGTATCGAAGTCAATAAGCATATGCTTTTCCCCGGACACCACTGCATTGAGAAAGGCCTCGGCACAAAGCAACTGAATATCGTTTTTTAGCTGCCCAACATTGCCGGGAGCCTGGTACAACATTAGCCAAATCAGGGCCTCGAGAGTCAGGGTTATGGGCATCTTTACCTTAAAGTATTCCAGCTGAAAGAAGTGTTTGATTATGGCCAATCGGTCCTGCAAACCCCTGATAGCTAGGGGGGCAGATCAATGACCATAGGAAAGCGTCGGTTGAATGTCTGCAGCAGCGCTGATTGAGGGTCCTCTGTGGTGGCCCCCACTATCAGCACCCTCACTTCCCGGCTTTGGGAATCCCCCAAAGGCCGATAGGCACCGTAGTCCAGCAGGTGAAAGAGCATTTCCTGGCCCTCTGGCGGCAACCTGTGCACCTCATCGAGGAAGAGCATTCCGCCATCAGCCATGTCCACCAACCCGTCCTTGTCGGAATCAGCACCAGTAAAGGCCC
>DAIOXA010000003.1:618-13799 GCA_036758185.1 Bacillota bacterium | reverse complement strand
GCTGGGTCAACAGCAACTGAGTGTTATTACTATAATCCGCACAATTAAAAATAACGAAGGGGGCATCGGAAGAGAACCGCCCCGCTTGAATGCCAAAGGCGAAGATGGAATCTGCCAGTGCGTTTTTTCCCGAACCCGTGGGACCAATGAGTAGCGTGTGCAACCCGTTGGGAGGATATAACACGGCTGATTTCGCCATCTTAACTTGCTTTTTCAAACTGGACTCGTAGCCAATGAGTTTAGAAAAAGCATCCGCCCTTTGTGGGGACAGCAACTCATCCAGGCTCTTCACTTCTCCCAAGCCATCCGGTATTTGGCAGTCCAACTTTTCCTCTAATACCCCCCGGTCCAGGAAAAGAACTGGGCGGGACTTAATTTTTACCGCTTTTCCTTGACGAACAAAGAGATTGAGGTATTTGCTGACATTGTTGCGCCCAAACTGAGTTTTTTCGTTAATCTCCTCGGCGGTTATCCCCATTCCTTCAAGGTTATCGCTGTTTAGCGATAGGGTGTAGGTCCTTAGAATTTCAGCAATAATTGATTCCCTAGATATGGGGTCCACCTCCGGTATTATAGGTAGTCGTTAATCAAGGTAATCTTATGGTCTGGCAGCCATTGCGCTTCCAATCTAATGCCCATTTCCTTCATCTTGGTCATTGCTACCAGCTCCTCTTCATCGGCTGAGACTTCTTTGGTCAGCTTTTTCTTGCCCTCGGCATAACGGACATTGCCGATATTCACTTTTTCCACTTGTAAGCCACCCTCGATGAGGGCGAGGATGTCGATGGGACTTCTGGCTAGGACAATTAGCCGCCCATTGCCAAACTTATCTTCTTGAATTGCCTGCACTGCATCACGTACTGAAAAGAAGGTCACTGAAATTCCTGAAGGGGCGGCCATCTGCAGGAGGAATTTCTGAGTTGAGTCTTTGGCCACGGCATCATTGACAACGACGACCCTCTCGGCAGACAGGGTTCTGCTCCAGCCTACGGCGACTTGACCGTGGATTAGGCGGTCATCAATCCTCAACAGTACTAATTTCATATGTCTCCCCACTCTCCTGTATAGACAATATCTCCATTAATAATAGTATATTTTATCTCCAGTTCAGTATCAAAAATTGTCATGTCTGCATCCATCCCCGCGGCAATAATGCCCTTGTTCTCAAGACCAAGGATTTTAGCAGGGACGAGGGAAACCATATGCACTGCCTCCTGTACCGAGCAATCCATCAACTTGGTTGCATTCTTGAGCGCTTGGCACATATTGAGCATGCTACCTGCAAGGCCACCGTTGGCAAGGCGAACAGAATTATCCTTGACCTGAACTTTTTGCCCGTCCAACCGCGCATACTCGCCGTCAGGCAAGCCAGTAAAGCGGCTGGAGTCAGTGACTAGGGCAATCCTGTCCACAGTCTTTACCCGCTTTAGCAGTTGCGCAGCCCCCGAAGAGACATGAATTCCATCGAGGATCAATTCACAGTAGACATCGTCATAGAGCAAGGCCCCACCAGCTACACCCAGGTCGCGGTGGTGCACGCCGCTCATGGCATTAAACATGTGGGTGACATGCCTTAGCCCCCGCCGATACGCTTGAGTAAATTGCTCAAAGTTTGCACCAGTATGCCCCGCGCTAACCACTATTCCCAGATCAGTCAGCTCTTGGATTAAATCTAAAGCCCCCGGCATTTCTGGAGCTAAAGTGACGATGCGAATACTGCCCTCACCAGCAGCCAAAACTTCCTGCATAAACTGGCCTTGGGGAGATTGAATATAATCCTCCCTTTGGGAGCCTTTGTACTGGGGGCTTATGAAGGGTCCTTCCATGTGGATGCCAAGCATGCCGGGAGTTGTCCTAGTCAGCCTAGCTAGGGTGGCTATACCCCGAAGGACATCCTCTGCAGCCAAGGTAGAGCTGTTGGGAAGGAATCCCGTCACGCCGGTGGAATAGAGATGGGTGGTAACCGCATCCACTGCCTCCTGGGTACCCTCCAAGAACTCATAACCCAGGGCACCATGCAGATGAGTGTCGATAAACCCAGGGGAGACATAGCAGCCCTGGACATCCAAAACCTGGGTGAAAGTTCCCAAATCCTCTGGGGCGGGGAACACCTTGCAACCTTGCCGTCAGTAATCCAGACTGACGTCCCTTCTGGCAGCAAGCCCTGTGGGCCCAAGACCCTACCGTTTATTATTATCTTCTCTACAGGCATTTAAAACCCTCCCATACTCCTAATGGTGTCAATAATTACCTCCTCGGCATCGGGACCAACTAAGCTGGAAAAGAGCTCATATCCACCCTGCCGGAAAGCCTCCCGGGAGGGAATATATCCGATGTAGCCATTGCCATAGCCGACAATTTCAATTTTCGGACCCAAGGCCTTTATCCGCTTGCCAATGGAGCAAAAGAGCTCCCCAGGTATACTGAACAATTTGATAGGCCCAAACTCCAGTAGCTGTATTTCAGCCACGAGGCTCTTATTACTCAGGGCCGTAGCAATTTTACAGGCCTTGCCAGCCCCTATGACATTGACTTCTAACTGGCGCAGTTCGGGTGGGGAAGTCTGCCCTATTGCCGCAGCATAGGTTGCCTGGGCCGCCATTAGTTGAGCCTCGGCCTCTTTGACATCAAATGGCCGCACAGGAAGTTCTATGGCCCGGTGGCTGCCCAGAATATGGGATATAGTAACCGGCCGCGCCGCCTGGACGGAATCCAGTACCGCCTCTGCCAATTCTGCCCCTCGGGCCTGGGCTTCATTAATGCTAGCACTGCGCCGAGTGAATCTCGTACTGATATCCCCCGCTGCCCCGTTGAAAAACATCCCATGGGGAATAAACCTTTGTACATGCTCAACGGCATAGCCCGGGAAATCCGGAGAGATTACAAGATTTTTTGCATCGAGAATGGTCGGATGACAAGGGTAATTAAAGAGAACTCCCAGGGGTCGGCCATCCCTCTCCACCACCAGGACACTCAAGTGACCCTCAACGCAACCGTCCTTTGACCTGCGATTGGATGCAAACAGTTCTACCTCTCTGCGCCCAAATTTGAGTACTGCCTGCTCCTTTGCCTGACAGGCCAAATGGGCTGCTTCGCCAGCTTGTTCAACAATATATTGGCGATAACCCTCCCACTCCTCGGCATTATCATTTCCAAAGGCATGTTCCCGACCACCCTTGGGGCCGGCATGGGTGTGTGTGGCTGCGACCATTATATGCTGGCCCAATATGCCAGTCCTTGACGTCACCGCAGCTCGGATTGCCCGGACCAGGTCCCCATCGACGGCTAAGATGTCCAATACTAGTACTAGAACGGCAACATCCTCTTCAAAGACAGCGGCACGAGCATAAAGGGGGGCATGAACTCCCCGGGAGGATTCTATTCTGGAGCCGTATCCATCCATGGCCACGCTACCGCTGGGAGTGATCTCAGTGCTGCCAAAGCCAACTTTCATCGCCAATCCTCCCCAAATGGTAGTTTGGGGCTGACGCCTAACGTCAGCCCCATATTAGAAATGATCATTAGAATCTTAACCCCGGAATCCTGTCGGCATACATGGCGATGAACTTCTTGTTGTGCTCAGCTCCGCCAGGGGTATTCCGACTGATTCGCACTGGCGTCTCTAGCCCTGCTTCGGCGATTTTTGCTGCCGCCTGGGCAAAAACTGCATTAATAACCGCAACAGCAGCGATGGTAGAGACCGGAGCAAATTTTACCTTACTGCCCGGTAGCGTCAATACGGCGTCACCAAAGGGGGCGCAGTTATCGATGACAACATCGGCCACCTCAAACAGTTTCTTGCCGTCGGTTGTCCGGGGCTGAGCGTTGTTGGTATGCTCCATGGCTGTAATCGCCACTACTTTCAGCCCTTTGGCCTTGGCTTGCTGGGCAAGCTCCACAGGAAGGGGATTAATACCGGAATTGGAGAACACGAAGATTACTTCTCCCGGGCGAACATCTTGTTTATCCAGCAAAAATTTCCCCGTTCCCGGTACCCGTTCAAACATGCCTACCGTCTTGTCAGGGCAAATGGTATTGGCAAAGGTCAGAGTGCCTGCCCTACACATAACTTCCTCTGCAGGGATGTGGGAATGGCCCGAACCAAATAAATGCACGATGCCACCGGCGACGTGAGCTTCTTTGATGAGTTCTGCCGCCTGATTAATTGCCTCTTCCTGACCGCTGATCTTGGTGATTAGCTTCTTTAGTTCATCCAAGTACTCCATTGCTGCATTCAATACATTCACCTCGAATATTAGTTTAATTATGGGGCAAATGCCCCTTAATTATTAGGCTAGAATACCGAAATAGCCGCCTACTACCCCAATGACAATCAAGATTAACATGATCCAGAGGGAAGAAAGTTTCTTTCTCAGCCCATAGAGGACTCCAAGGGTAAATAGCAGTGGAAGTAGCTTAGGCACGATGGAATCCAAGGTAGTTTGCAGGGCAATGGAGGTTTCTTCGAAATTATAAGCTAAGGGTGTGGTGATATTGACCCAGGTCGCCACCAATGCTCCAATGACCATCAAACCGACAATATTCGCTCCGTCCAGCCACCGCTTGAGTTGCAATCCTTGCATTTTCTCAATTAGGGTCTCGCCCAGATTGTAGCCCCAGTTCAGCCCATACCAGCGGACCAGGAAGTGGGGGATATTGATTAGGAGCAGGAAGAGGATTGGACCCAAGGCACTGCCCTCCAGAGCAAAGGAAATGGCGATACCGGCGCAGATTGGTCGCAGGGTGCCTTGGAAGATGGAATCTCCGATACCTGCAAAAGGACCCATTAAAGCGCCTTTGATGCCGCTAATCGCAGATTCATCGATGTCCTTGCCATTAGCTAGTTTTTCTTCCATACTGGCTGTAATGCCGATGATGGTGCTGCCCAAGTAGGGCATGGTGTTAAAGAACGATAAATGCCGGTTGAGAGCTGCAGACAGGGTTTCCTTGGTGGTATACAGTTTGCGGAATAAGGGCAAGAAGACATACAGAAAGCCCAGAGCTTGCATCCTTTCAAAGCTGAAGGCCGCCTGTAACATCAATGAACGCCAAAACAGGGTGCGGATATCTTTACGCTCTACTTTTGCCACTTGCTACGCCTCCCTTGAGTCGCCGGCTGAGCGATATTGGATTATGAAGGCAAGAGCGATTGCCAACATAGCTACGCCAATGATACTGACTTTCATAAAGGCAGCCAGGATAAAGCCGATGAAGAAGAAGGGCACCAACGGGAAAGAAATCACTGAATTTAGCAAGACGCCAAAACCAAGGACGGGCAACACCTTTCCAGCAACCTTCAAGCTGTTAACCAAGTTCTCCGGAATCATGTTCATCAGCGCGAGAACTGCATCACCGCCGAACTGTAAGGCGATAAAAACAGGAAGGGCACCGGATAAGAAGTATAACAAGTTGCCGAGATGGACCATTAAGGCAATTCCCTTGGTATTAGCTTCCTTTGCATAGGCTTCCGACCTACGGACAAAAAATGAACAAAAAGTTTTAATAAAGACTTTCAGGGACGAACCCACCAGGGCTGCAGGAACTGCAATGAGGAGAGCAGCCTCGACTCCCATGTTTCCAGTGATGGCAAAGGCTGTTCCTAATACAGCACCGATGACAATATTGGGTGGAACCGAACCGCCTACGCGCATTACGCCCATCCAAATCATCTCTAAACTAGCACCTAAAAACAGACCAGTCTTGATGTCACCCAGAATTAATCCCACAAAGGGGCCTAATACAATTGGGCGATTGAGCATTAGATAACCAAACATCCTGCCATCGATACTTGCAATACCAGCAGCTAAGGCAATGACCAATATCTGAACAAAGCTCATCTCCAAGTTTTCCTCCTTCTTTAGTTTACTTAGGCGCTATAACACATTGCGGCTGCGACCCCCCCCCCCCCGTTAACCCTTCGTCGAGAATCTTTTTCACTCTGACGATGGATTTTTGGGTGTTATCTACTATATAGGCTGCCAGCTTTTCCAAGCTCAAATTATCCCTGGTCATCACGGCCTCAAGAATCATGGGTAAATTAACGCCAGATATGACCTCTATATTATCTCTTCCCTTAGCCAGCATGGTTGCGGTAATGGAGGGACTGCCACCATACATATCGGTAAGAATTAAATATGATTGCTCTTGGTCGGCCAAGCCCTGCTCTAATTCTGCCGCTAAATCCTCTCTAGATTGATCCGGGAACAAGCCATATGCCATTAATTTATCTTGTTGACCGGCAATCATCTTCACAGCCCTTATTAGTGAGCTTCCGAGATCGCCATGGGTTACTACAATTACATGTACCATTCCATCCCTTCCTTTCAGTCCGCCAACTACTCATTAATATAGCAAGTAGCGTGCCATCCATCTGGGCCTCGGGTAAAATGCCGTTCCATACCGGGTTCCTAATATTTTGATACAGATTTCGGGGAGAAGGTATCTGTATCAAAAATGTGTATCTCACGAAAACTTTCCTCAAAAACACAAAAAACCCGCGGTGCTAACCGCGGGAAAGGGTTTGGGGTTGAGAGCGCCGGGGAGACAAGACTGCTCCCAGCTTGGCCATCACTGTGTACAACCAGCCCTGATCGGTGGCATACTTGGCAAACATGACGGCGGCTATCCCTATGATGGCGCCGGCCACTGCGTCGATGGTCCAGTGTATCTGAAGATAGAAGGTAGAGAAGATAACCAGAGGACAGAAGATAGAGTATAGCGCCCGCATCCACTTATTGGGCTGTTGCCAGGCCAGCAGCAGCGAGGTCACCGACATGGAGGCGTGCATGCTGGGAAAGACGTGGTCTAGGGGGGATACGGTACGGAATAGGGGAACCATAATGTCCTTGACATACCATACCTGATGCCCCTCCGTCAGGAAGTAGAAGGGAAAGTGAGCGGCATAGTGAAAGAGAAAGGTACCAAAGAACAGCATGGACAGATTGCGCATATCCTTTTGGGCTACGGCCCGGAGCATGAGAAAGATAAAGGGCACGAAAAACCCGTAATGGTAAATGCCCCGAATAGCTCTGATGATGAAGGGGGAGTTATAGCCGAAGTAAACTGAGAGGTCGTTATAGGGCAGATTAAGTAGCCACTCATTGATAAAGAATAGCTCCGGCTTGTAGCCATGCTCCAGCCACTGGAAAAAGCGGTCGGCGCCCGCCACTAACAGGGCCAGGCCAATTAACCCTACGCCAATTTTCAGGTATTGTACATCTTTTTCTCTGCCTAGGGAGAAATCCTTTAAGCCAATTATGTCTTTATATGTTACCAGGATAAACACGAGCAGGATGAGGACGAGTTCCATTAACTCCCTCCTTTACAAAGAAGATTTCCAGCAATCCTCTTAATTGTACTCCAAGGGCGGCTGCATGGGAATGGAAGCTTATGCCACAGAGCGCAGCAATATTGGCTATATAGTAGACGGTTTTATAGCTTAATTAGTTCTAGGAAGCTTATCCAAAAAGAGTAAAGAACCTATCCCGTTCCCTTGACCCGAAGGCGTCGTAGAACGGTCACCGCCCAGTAAATAACCAAGGCCAGGAGGATTATTGCCACCAAGGGAGCTAGTATAGCTACAATCGACATCAGCACCGTGCCCAGAGATTCAAAAAAGGATAGCATCGGATTGGCTGTGCCGCCGGTTGTCGCAGTAGAGCCAGCATGGGCGACATTGCTGACAGTGCGAGTTACCAGAGAAGCACCGCCGCCGCCGATGACGGAAATAAACCAGCCCAGGCCAGGGGTCACATCACCGATAAAGGCATAGGTCAGGACAGTTCCAGCAACCAGGGAGGCAGGCACGCTTATGGCGTTGAGGACGTTGTCCACCCAGGGAATAAAATATGCCAAAATCTCCACCACGGTGGCTGTGGCAAAGGCTGCCAAAGCAGGGTAGGTCCCTATCCAGGCAAAGGACTCACTGAGTTCCAGCCAGCCAGCCAGGTTGGCGGCACTAAGCACCAAAAAGGGAACAAAAATTCTAAACCCTGATGTTGCGCTTAGAGCTATTCCGATGGCGATGCTTAGGGCTATTTCCATGGGATATCCCTCCCGCAGGGAATTTCACGAGTATATTATATCAAAAATTGAACGATATGTCCGCACTTATAACACCAGGCAAGACCCACTGAGGCTGGATTTAATTTGCGCCTCTTGGGAAGGCAAAAGCTGCCTTGCAAAAGCTTTTGCTCTTATTTTTCTAGACCTGGACTGACATACTTCTGATACAGCCATGAAGCGATAATCATCACTACTCCAGTGCCAACAAAGACCAATATCCTCAGGACTGTTTCCAACCCCGTTAGATCAACCAAAGTTATCTTTGCGGCTGTGATCAGCAGGAGGAGGATCCCTAAGCGGCGCAACAGGGTAAACTTGCGCCAAATTCCCGTTGCCACCAGGAGGAATCCGTGGATCCCCATTGTGGCGGACCAGGCAGTATTACGGTACACCTGCCAGGGCTGGACCAAGCTATCCCGCAGCCCATAGAAGTACCTGCTGAACTCTGTCAGCACCACCAGCAGGAGAAAGACATTGGCGAAGGTAATCAGCCAGCCCATTCTATTGCGTCCCATGAGTCCTACGGCGAGAAAGGACAGCAAGGTAAGCATGATGACGCCAGGCAATCTGCCAGCCCAGGGGGATACTGGCGACACAATCATAAAGAGCATGCTAAACACCCTAGTATCTACAAACACTGACCACAGCATTGCCATGGGCAAGAGGACCAGAATCAGGATCTTCAGGGGCCGGTACCGCCAGCGAACCCATAGGACTAAGAGTAGCACTAGGTTACCCGCCATTGTCAGGGTCCAAGCAGTATTCCGATACGCACTCCAGTTGTCAAGGACAATCTGCAAATGGTAGTACCACCGGGACCATTCCCCCAGGACGAACACCAAGGACAGAAGATTTGCCCCAATAATCAGGAGGGGAACTAGACCGCGCTCAAATTTGGTCACATCCTTCTTGGCGCATACCCATGCAGCCAGAAGCATCACTGCCACCGTCAGAATAAGGACAGGCAATCTTGCCGCCCAGGGGGCAATATATCCCCACCGCAACAGCACTGTGACAGACGAGAGAAGCTTCAAATCAAAGGCGGCCAAGCGCCAAACTGCCAGGAAGAGCACAATAAGCCCCCAACCCCGTAGCCTAGTGGCCTGGGTCTTCCAACCCACGGCAATGAGGATTGCAGCTTGGACTGCCCAAATCATTGTTATCCGGGCACCACTAAACCCGATGGGCGCCGCTATAGTTATGTAGCCCAAGGCGAGGCTGAGGAGGACAAAGCTTAAACTGCGGTCAGAGCTGCGCCATTTATGCACAGCTGCCACCTGGATCAAGTAAAATACTCCCCAGGCCAGGACAATGAGGGCAAGGGTGCGAGGGTGGTCTCCATAGAGCAAGGCGGCAGAGAAGAGCAGGTAAATAACCCCAGAAGCTAGGGACACACCCAACACCGGGGGTCTAGTAGCACTGCGGTGTAATAAGTTTGCACTCAACCCCTGGATGGCAAAGAGCAGGTGGTAGGCGGAAATAAACAACATAAAGGGAAGCAGGAACTGCTCTTCATATAGAGTTACCAAAGCAATTAAGTTAATCAGTGCCGTGAAACCGAGACTAATGAAGGCAAGCCCGTTCCAATTCTTCTTGACCAGTACCGCCAGGGCGCCGATGTTCAACACCAGAAGGAAAAAGAACTGGGTCATATGCCCACCGACACCATGAATAATGATGGGGGTCAGATATCCTCCCAGCAGACCCAAACTAGCCAGGGCGGGGCTGTTCCAGTATAGCGCCAGGGCCACACCGGCTACAGTAACAACACCCATCACCACTAAGGCTGGCAGTGGGGCAAACAATTGGTAGAAACTGTAAGCCGCCCATGTCGAGATAAACCAGGCGCCGATACCTGCACCGCCTAGGCTGGAGCCGAACTTGGGCATTTTTCTCCGATACCAGAAACCCCCTGCCAACAGCAGTGCACCCAAAGTGTAACCAATGGCCACCCGGCCTCTCTCATCTATCCAGTTATCAAAGGCAAATTTCATGAAAAAAGCCAGCCCTATGAGCAGCGCGACAACGCCGATTCTATTAAGCCATGTTCCTCCTATCCGCTGCTCCCAGCTTTCCCGGGGGGCAGAGACGGGTTTAGGCTTAGGAGCGCTTGGCTGAGGCGCCGGTGGGGGTTGTACTGCCTGGGGCGCCTGCTCCTCCCTGGGAGCATGACCCAACTTATGCTCCAGGAATTGCACCCTCTTCTCCAGATGCATAATCCTATCTTGGAGTTGACGAAGTCCACTGTCTTCCATAATTTCACTCCTCCCATAAGCTGAGGTTACCATAAGGAAGCACAGTGGGCAATAGGTTAACGATCTCTCAACCCAAATTAAATCCCCCCTGGGACAGGGGGGATACTCTATGACAATAGTGAACCCAGGGGGAAGTACAGTAACAGGATGAGGCTCAACACCACCATGACCAGGAGGGTGTTAAAGTTCAAGTTGATGACGCTCATTGCCCGCTGCACCCGGGACTTGGGCCGATTGTCCATGTTCAACAAGAGCTCTTCGCCGACCTGCTCTAGGTTCTGAAAGCGAGTGCCAAATCTGGCGCTGAGGCGCTCTAAACCCTCTTCGGTGTTGGCCATACCATAATCTGCCCCGGCCAAGGCGACTCTACCCCAGTAGCGCATACTCAACCACTTCGGCGGCGCAAGGTGGAAGAGATGCCAACGCATGCCCGCCCAGTAGATAACGGCGCCCAGGGCAAAGGCGATACCGATGTCAGCAACGCTTTGCCAGGAATAGATGTGGGCATGGAAGTGGGTGGCGCCCAGGGCCTCTAGACTGGAGAGGGCGGGAGCCAATAACTTCTCGGAAACCCAGTTGGGGAATGCCCCCAGGGCGATGACGGCGGCGGCCAACAAGCCCATCCCCGTCACCATAGGCCAAGCTTCAGACTTGACCTGAGGGGCGAGTTTTTCCTTAGGCCTACCGGTGAAGATGAGGAGGATAAACTTGATGAAGGAGCACACGGTGCCGGCGCTGACTACTACGAAGATCTTTTCGGTCCAGGCCAAGCGGGGGAGGACCTCCACCGCCGAGAGTAAGCCGTGGTGAATGATGGTCTTGCTGGCAAATCCGTTGAGTCCCGGAAATCCGGTAATCCCCAGGGCAGCCACCAGGGCAAAGATAAAGGTCCAGGGAAGCAGGCGTCTCATGCCCCCCAGTTTATATAGGTCTAGGTGCTGGGCATACATGTACACCGAACCAGCGGTCAGGAACAACAGGGCCTTGAAGGTGCTGTGGTTGAGCATGTGGTACACTCCACCGATGAGGCCCTCGCCGCCCTGGGCGCCCAAGAAGGCTGCAACCCCTAGGCCGGTGAGGATATAGCCCATCTGACTGATACTGTGGAAAGCCAACATGCGCTTGGCCTCATGCTGAAGCAGGGCCATTATGACCCCGAAGGTCATGGAGATAATGCCCAGCAGCAGCACAGTCAGACCCAGGGTGCGCAGTACCTCTGGCACGCTGGCAGCCAGCCCCAGGGTGCGTAGCACCCCATAGGCGCCGGTCTTAATGAGGATGCCGGATAGCAGGGCGCTGGCAGGCACCGGCGCTGCGGGGTGAGCCTCGGGTAGCCAAATGTGCACCGGTACCATTCCCGCTTTGACGCCAAATCCCGCCAGCATCAAGAGAACAATTGTTTCCACCGGAGCATGGGCTGGGAAAACAGCGTCAAAGGCAAAGCTACCGGTATAGTAGTAGACCATGGCTAAACTTGTCAGTAAGAGCAAGCCGCCCCCTACCCCCAAGTAGAGGTATAGGCCACCGGCATTGTAGGCATCTTCCTTCTGGGTGTGGGCAACTAAACCCCAAGAGGCCAGAGACATCAGCTCAAAACCGAGGAATAGAGTGAGGAAATCTCCGCTTACAAAAGTAATGAGGATTCCGGTGCATGTCGCCCCCATCAGCAAGAAGTAACGACTATTGTCCTGGTGGGGCTTAAACCAACTCAAGCTGAAGAGCAGTGATGCCAACCAGAGGAGGAGGGCGAACCCCGCCAGGATGAGGCCAATCCCCTCCGAGGACAGCGCCAATTTGATTCCTGGCAGCAGCAATTCAGTACCGGTGTCCGTCAGCCAGCCAGCCCATAAGGATACCAATCCCCCGGCGGCAGCCAGACAGGCTGAAATGGAAAGGGCGACTTGTCTGCGCAGATCATCAATGGCAAGACAGAGGAACCCAACTACAAGAGGAGTCAAAACCAACAACCACATTGATCTCACCTCTCCTTAATTAATCAGGGATCGGACAGTATCGGCCACGAAGGGATGTAAAAGGGAAGGCAAGAGGCCCAAAACCAGACAGAGGACGGCAGTGAGCACGGGTGCCCAGACCAAGGCGCTGGAAAGGCCCTCGGACTTCCACTTGGCCTCGCCCCGGAAAAAGGCAGCACCGATGATGGGAAAGAAGTAAAAGGCGTTGAGGAGGGCGCTGGCCAGCAGCACGACTATAACTTCGGGATGGTTCGCGGAGAGGGCCCCTTGGAACAAAAACCACTTGCTCTGGAACCCGTTGATGGGGATAATCCCCACCATACCCAAGGCCGCCAGGGTAAAGGCGCCCATGACCCAGGGCAAGCGCCGCCCCATACCATCCATTTCTGAAACATTCTCGATGCCAGTCTCGGTGATGATGGCCCCGGCACAGAAGAACAGGGTAATTTTCATAAGGCCGTGATTGATAAAGTGCATCAGACTGCCCAGCAGCAAGGCGGGGCTACCGGAAAAAATGCCCAGCGTTATATAGCCCAACTGGCTGACGGTGGAATAGGCCAGTCGACGCTTGAGGTGGTCCTGGCGCAAGGCGATCAGCGAAGCCACCAAGATGGTAATAGAGGTAATTACCAGCAGTACCTTGGAGAGGGCGGCCCTCTCCAGGGCCTCAAGGCCCACGACGCTGTAAAAGGTCCTGAGCAGACCAAAGCAACCGGCGTTGACCACCGCCACTGCGTGGAGCAGAGCACTGACGGGGGTGGGCGCCTCCATGGCCATGGGCAACCAGGTATGCAGGGGCATGATGGCTGCCTTGACGCCGAATCCCACCACCAGTAGGCCCAGCATTAAGCGGATAGCTGGAATAGAGGCGTCAAGGCAGCCATCATGC
>DAIOXA010000003.1:0-608 GCA_036758185.1 Bacillota bacterium | reverse complement strand
AGAGGCGTTGGCAAAGAGTCCGCCGGGAACAAAGTCCAAGGTCCCAGTGACCCACCAAGTCACAACCATAGCCGCCAGCACCACTGCGGCGCCAGCAAGGCTGTATATTAAGTAGACCTTCCCTGCCCGCTTGGCGGCAGGGGTCTCGTTGTGAAAGACCAGGGGCCAGGTGACAAAGGTCAACAACTCGTAGAAAAGGTAAAGGGTAAAGAAGTTGGCCGAAAGGGCGATGCCCATGGTGGCGGTGAGGGACAGGGTGTAGAAGGTAAAGAAGCGCCTGACCTTGTGGGGATGACGGGCCATATAGCTGTTGGCATAGGCCGTGGCCGGCACCCAGAGGCCGGCAGCCAGCATGGCGAAGAGCCAGGCGGTATGATCTGTGCTAAAGGCCAGGGACAGCCCCGGGGCCACCTGCCACCAGGTAGAGATCTGGCTGGTCGCAGGGACAATGCGCATCCCCACCACCGCCAGGGCGACAAGGATCGCTGAGAGCAGCGGGGCCACCACTGGAGTCCTGCGCAGGCCGGGGATCCAGATGGCCAGGGACCCGGCTATGGGAAGCAGTGTCGCCAATGCAATTAGAATAGACACTTACAACCCCCCTTAGG
>DAIOXA010000002.1:25067-34015 GCA_036758185.1 Bacillota bacterium | reverse complement strand
ATCACAGCCTGGCTGGCTGAGCACTTGCGCGTCAGTCCCAAGGTAAAGGCCTGGGCCCAGCGCGGCGCTTACTTGGCTAAGGCCGACCTTACCACCCATATGGTCAATGAGTTTCCCGAGCTTCAGGGCATTATGGGCGAGAAGTATGCCCTGCTGGCAGGAGAAGATAAGGAGGCGGCTCAGGCCGTGCGGGAGCATTACTTGCCTCGCTTTGCTGGGGATTCCCTGCCGGAATCGTCGGCAGGAACCCTCCTGGCCCTGGCCGACAAGATGGACCTCATCGTCGGCTGTTTCTGTCTGGGACTAATCCCCACAGGCTCTCAGGACCCCTATGGTTTACGCCGACAGGCCCAGGGATTCTGCCTCATGGCCATGGAGGGGCAATTGTCCCTATCCCTTTCTGCCCTGGTGGAGCAGATATATCTCTGCTATGAGGAGAAATATACCTTGGAACGCAGTCTTGACCAACTCCAGGATGATGTGCGGGACTTCTTTGCCCAACGCCTGCGCTTCCTCCTGGGTGAAAAGGGCATCAGCTATGATGTCCTGGATGCAGTCCTCACCGCCGGCATAGACCAGCCTGCCCAGGTGCGGCAACGAGCCTTGGCCCTTACCGCTTTTCGGGATCAGGCGGATTTCGCTGCCCTCCTCACCGCCTACACCCGGGCCGCCAACCTGGCCTCCAAGGGAGACGGCGGAGAGGTCATTGCCGATTACTTTGAGGACCCGGCCGAGGCTCAGCTCTGGACAGGTATTCAGTCGGCCCGAAGGGGCATCGCCGCCGCCGGCACCGACTATATCGCGATATTCCAGGTCATGGCGGACTTGCGCCCCGCCATCGACACCTTCTTTGACGCCGTCATGGTCATGGCGGAGGCGGCGGATATCCGCCGCAACCGTCTGGCCCTGCTGGCCGCGGTGGTGGCCCTGATGGATGGCATCGCCAACTTAAGCAAAATAGTGGAATAATGTGGCTAGGTCCTCCTGACGGCAGGCATGTTGGGAGGCCCTAGATTTATGCCCTTGCCCTGGTAGGTGAACACGAATCTATTAGTAAGGTGGGGATATTATGAGGCAACACAGGATCGTTACTGGGATGCTTTGGGGGCTGGTCATGCTATGCGGCACCGCTGTGATTTTAGGTGTCTTGATGATTAGCCAGGGTAAGCTTGAAGACATGGTGGTGTGGCTATTTCTCATTGGCTTTATGATGTTTATGTTGGTGCTGACGGGTGGGAGCTTTGCCGCCGTAACCACTTGTGATGCAGAAGAAGTCCGCTCCCTTTTCGACCTCTTGGTGGATAAGGCTGAAGAGAACCCCTTAGGTTATAGACGGCAACTTTCCAGGCTGCTCAAGTCGGGCAATCTGTACATAGCCTTGCTGATAATCTGTATTGGAATGTTATTGTTAGGGGCCATAAACTCGATTGTTTACACAGGCGGCCTCCACGTCATTACCGGTCTCATCATTTTATTCGTCATGGGTATTGGTTTTATTCTCCTTAAATCCATATACCTAAAGGATGAAGCCATAGAAGGTCACCGCCTCCAGCGCCAGGACTTTCCTGCCCTCCTTTCCCTCATCGATGAAGCCTGCAACCTGTTCAATGTACTGTCCTTTGAAGAAGTATACCTGCTGGAACATGCCAATTGTGGCGTTATAGAAGTTCCCCATAGATTTTGGGGAAACAAACAATTCCTCATCATTGGGGGGCATCTCTTGGAAATTTTCAGCCAAGAAGAATTGAGGGCTGTCCTCATCCATGAGTTAGCTCATGTTTTTCACCGCGATACTAACATCAGCTTGAGAACGAGGACGAATCTGCAACGGTGGACTAAAATCGCTGAGGCAAGTGAAGATCCTCTCCCTCAGGTTTTCTTAAAAAGCTTTGCTGATTATTACTGCCTAAGGCTGAAAATGCACCATGCGGCCTTGGCCAAGCAGCAAGAGTATATTGCCGATGAGGAAGCTGCAACCCATGCCGGTAAAGAAGTGTTTGCCTCAGCTCTGGCCAAGCTGGCATTCATCAACCAATTCCTACTAAGCCCTGATTCCCGATTAGATCTTCGGGACAAGCCACAGCCCCCTAGGGACTATTATCATCGCTTGCTTACCCGTTTTTATGCTCTTTACCAGCAGAAAAGGGAAGAGTGGGAGGGCAAAATGCCAATGGCGGTCTCGGAAAAGTACGATTCCCATCCCTCCTTGGGAGAACGCTTGGAACATATCGGTGTGACGGCAATCCCGCCCTTGACTTTCCCCGCCCCAGGGGCCACATCCCGGAATGAAGTACAGAGGCTGGTGGAGATAATGAACCGGAGCTGGTATTCCAGGGCAGTGCCGCATTGGGATAATTACACTGCTAAGTATCGCCGGAGCAAGGAAATTATCGCCACGTACCAACCCTTTGACGGTGCTGGAGAAGTGGAGTATGGCCTGGCCCTGGAGTACATGGAAAGGAAAGAAGATGCTTTAGTCGTCTACACTTCTGTCTTGGCCAAGGATCCGCAAGATGCCAGGGCCATGTTCAGAAAGGGCATGTTGCTGTTGGACAAGCAAGATGACGCAGGCATAGACTTGGTCAAGGCCGCTATGGAAGCGGACAACTCGTGCATAGAGAGTGGCCTGGAGGCCCTGGGCAAATATCTGCAAACTCACAATCTGCATGAAAAAAAAGAAGCCCTCAGGGGTTGGGCTGTGGCCATGGCCCAAATCGCCGACAAGAAAAGGGCCGAGCTGGAGGACTTGCATTTCTCCGATTGCCTTGTCCCGGCCCAGGCTGACAAAGACATCTTGGCTAAAATCCAAGGGGTTGTTGGTCGGCATCGGTCAGTGAAGAAAACTTACTTGGTGCGTAAGAGTATGAAATACTCGGAGGTCAAGCTCTACGTAATAGGGATTGCAGTACAGCCCTTCTGCTCCAAAAAGCGAGCCCAGACACTGCTGGAGAGCATCAGTGAAGAGTTGCAGGGGTTAGGCATCAAGTTTTTGCTACTGAGCCTTAAGGGGAATCCTGTCTTGACCAAGAAGATAGCCTCGGTCCCCGACGCACGGATAGGCTAGAAGGTTTCAGAGAAGAAAACACAGGCAGTGGCCTGTGTTTCTGGGCTTTAGATAGGCTTGGGGAATTATTCTTCCACCTCGATGGCTTGGGTGGGGCAATCCTGGGCGGCTTCCCTTACTTCATCTTTCAGTCCGGCAGGGACATTTTCATCTTTAGCAAAGGCCTTGTCTTCGTCATTCATTTCAAATACATCGGGACTGATGCTGGTACAAAGGGAGCAGCCGATACATTTCTCAGCAACAACGCGGGTTTTCACTATGTTAACACCTCCTGTACCAATGATAATCCAATGGCTGTACTGGTGCTGTGACCTAGGTCACAGAATGGAGATAAATTTTAGGGGTCACGCTCTTTTGGCCCAGGAAGGGGAAAGTCTGCTAGAAAAAAACGGGTGTACTATAGCAGTTTAGGGCTGCTGTAGTACACCAGTATTCTTATAGTCCCATGGCATGTTGAACTCGGAAGAGGGTGGCAGCTGCCAAGTCATTGGCCCGACGGGCGCCTCTGTCCAGGGCTGCATCTAGGGTGCCGCTCTCCGAGATGTCTTGATAGCGCTGCTGCAACGGTGCCAGCTCTGCCACCACTGCATCAGCCGCGGCGGCCTTGAGGTGGCCATAGCCCTTGCCTTCGAATTCCGCCTCCAGTTGAGGGATAGTCCTGCCTGTGCAGGTGGAGAGGATGCTGAGGAGGTTGCTTACCCCCGGCTTTTCTTCAGGGGCAAAGCGGATGTCGCTGCCGGCATCGGTGACAGCTCGCTTGAGCTTCTTGACGATTGCATCGGGGCTATCCAGCCTGGAGATGAAGCTTGCGGGGCTTGGGCTGGACTTGCTCATCTTGGTTGTGGGATCGTCCAGGGCCATGATTCTGGCGCCCACCTTGGCAATCATGGGCTCCGGCACAACCAGGAGCTCGCCATAGCGATTATTGAAGCGCTGGGCCAGGTCTCTGGTTAACTCCAGGTGCTGCTTCTGGTCCTCACCCACCGGCACATAATTGGTGTCGTAGAGAAGGATATCTGCAGCCATCAATGTAGGATAGGTAAACAACCCTGCAGAAAAGGATTCTTTGCCTTGGGATTTTTCCTTAAACTGCGTCATGCGGCCTAGCTCGCCGAATCCCGTCAGGCATTGGAGCAGCCAGGTCAGTTCGGCGTGGGCATGGACCCGGGATTGGACAAAGACGGTGGCCTTTTCAGGGTCGATGCCTGCTGCCAAGAACAGTCCCGCAACCCTGCGGACATTCTCCCTCAAGGCCAAAGGCTCCTGGGGGACGGTCAGGGCGTGGAGATCGACGACACAGAAGAGACAGTCATGCTCTTCCTGGACCTTGACGAAGTTTTTCAGAGCACCCAAGTAGTTGCCCAGGGTCAAGACCCCAGAGGGCTGAACCCCAGAAAAAACCCGTTTCACTACTAATCACTCCCAATAAAAGCTACAACCCCATCCCATACGGGACGGAGTTAACCGCAGTACCACCTGAATTAGCGCATAGCTACGCTCTGGCACAGATAACGGCGGTCACCGTCCGGGCATTTCCTCCCGGAAGCTGGGCAGTCCATTCCCTCTGAATCTAGGCAGTCGAATCTTTCACTAAAGCGCAGACTCACTGAATGCCGTTGCCAGGGTACTACTCTGCCATCAAAGCCTTTTCCACATTATGCCCTAATTAGCCGTCCAATGTCAAGGATGCCGTTGGGGAAGGAATATCCAAATTAATGAAGAATTCTACCGGGGGAGGCGATGAATGATGACGACATTGCATTGGATCATCCTGGGCAGCCTGGGATTAGCCATTGTCTTAATCCTCATGGCGTTATTTTCTCGGCCTAGGCTCAGCAATATTACCTGTTCGGTGCGTCAGTCCTACTGCAGCAAGGAAAGACGTAAATTTTGGCGAGCCCTGCAAGAGGCTGTGGGTGAAGATTACCTGGTCTTGGCCAATGTTCCCCTGGCCACCTTGATTACCGCTGCCGATGAGGGCGGGGTACAATTGCAGGAATGGCTTCAGCAACGCTGGGTGGATTTTGCCATCCTCCACGAAAAGCATTACATGCCCACGGCAATTGTCCAGTTTGAGCGGGGAGATGAGGATACAAAGCTGTGGGGCCAGGGCAGGGATCAGACTCTGGAAAAGGTCATGGCCCAAGCTGGCCTTACCTTGCTCTGGTTGCCCTCGGATCGCTATCAGCATGTAGATTTACTGCGCCACGCCCTGGAACAGGCCAAGGCCCAAACTCAGCTAGCGGCAGGTGGCGTTGAGAAAGGGCAGTAATGATGGTTAGGGCCGATTCTTTATTATAAAGAATGCCAGCCCAAGGGCATAGAGCAAGAGGGGCGCAAGGACGGACATGGTAAAGACCCGCCAATGTCCCTGCTCCTTCTGCCAAGATGCCCTGCCCCTGACCTGAAAGGTCAGCAATTCCTTGGCCAGCTTCCGCACCTTTCTAGGGGTGAGGACAGGCTTTTCCTTGCTGGCAATTTGGTTAAAGTGGGCATTCAGATTATCCAAGGGCACAGTGATCCCTTTAGCCTGGGCAATTGTCCGGGTCATCACCACAAGACCGGTGCACGGCATATGGACACCCAGTTTGTCCAGGAGGGAAGTGCATGCCTGCACCTGGGTGCGATTCTGCAGGATGGGGTTGGCGATGCTGCGGACTTGTCCCCGGCGCTTTACCTGCCACTGGTCGCCCTCAGGAGTAGAGATCATCTCACCCTTTTGGGTTTTTGTCTCCAGAACATAGACGCCAGTCGGTGCTATTACGATATGGTCAATTTGCACGATTGGCCCCTGGACCCTAAGGGCCAGGTCATTGAGGACCGCCCAGTCCCGGGGAAGCTTGGCCAGAACCTTTGCCACCTCTCCTTCCCCGTCGTGACCAGCAGCCAAAATATCCATGGCCTTGGCCACTTGGGGGACGCGGCGCACCCAAATATATGCCCCAATCCCGGAGAGAATAGCAACAGTCAGCAATACTGCCCTTTCCAGCCGCTCCAGGGGCAATAACCAGGGCAAGAGTAAGTACAAGAGGAAGAGTCCCGGGGCAAGGAACCGGGAAAAGCTAACCAGGCCGCGACCCAGCTTTCTCAGTCCCAGCTTTATTCCAGAGTAGCGATGTTTGCGGTAAACTTTAGCCATAATATCACCCCAGACAAGTTTCGCTCTATACGGAGAATTTTCCTGCAGGAATAAGAATTTGGCGCGGGGCATAACTAGTATAGCAGGAAAAAATTCATTGACGCAGAATTATTAGCGCAGGAGGTGTAGAAAAATGCCATTTGTTGTCGATTTACTTCCCCCATCAGCAGAGATAGAGATGGCCTCCGCCTTGGGGTTGGCCATGGCAGAAAGGAAGAGCAAGGGGCTATTTAGCCGCAAGCAGTACGAACCCATTGAAGTCCTTGCCCGCTTTGCCCTTCCCCTGAAAACTGTGACCTGGACCCCAGGCGAGACCACGGGACGCTGTCTGGTCTTTAATCCCCAGGGGTTGGTTTCTGGCAGCATCCGTTTTGACTTGACCCCCAAGATCCCCGACGCAAGTATGGACCCCGAGACCGGCGAAGAGGCGTTCCTGGGGTTGTGTCAGGGCTGGACAAAGGAAGCTACCGAATTTACCCCCAGCACCTTAGAGTTTCCTGGCTTAATCACTCTTCCCGATCAGGTAGCGTCCCTTTTGGACGGTGCCGAGGAGGAACTCCTGGTGGATTGGGAGGAAAAGGCTGACAGTGACGGTACCTTGGCCCAACTGACCGAACAGTTGCAGGCCTATACCCAGGCCACCCAGGCCTGGACCGACCTCAAGCAAAAGGCCTACGCCCATCGAGACATCCTTGCGGACAGAATTAAGCAGTTTGCCGAGGAGGAGCGAGTAGCCGGTGAAAAATCCTTGGCTGATCTCACCAGTCAGGTGGAGACTGCCATTGCAGCCCGGCGAGGAGAGGTGGATGGCGATCTGGCCAGGGCTCAGGAAGATTATCTGAAACGCAAAGGCATGTTGCAGGAGGAGCTCAACCGTTTTCAGGAGAAGTTTAAGGAAACCGCGGACAATGTCTGGCGCGATCAGATTAAGGGTTTCGAAAAGAGCCTGGCCGACAACGAAAAGCACATTGTCAAGAGGCGCCAAGAGCTGGAAGATAGCTTTAAGGAAACCGAAAGGCAGCAGCAGGCCAAAATTCGCGAATTCCAGGCAGAACTGGATAAGCGCATGGCCACCTTTGCGGCACGCCATAGCCGCTTGGATACTGCCCTGGAGGGTTTCGGCAAAGGAGTGGAACGGCGGGTAGCATTGTACCAGCAGCAGCCCGACCGGGTTCTGGCAGCTACTGTGGAACTCTCCACCGAACGCTCAGCCCAGGCTCATAATACTGTCTTCCATGCCGCCCGTTATCCTGGCGGACGCTGGTTGGTCTTCCCTCCCCAGGTTATGGGGAGCCGGGGCATCATGGGGACGGTCAGCGGCCTCTTTGGTGGGCTTAATCTGCCCTTCAAGCCCGCCTCTAAGTTGGCGGAGACCCTGGCCGAGAGGATTCTTGCCCGGAAGCACTTTGGAAGAACGCCTGGTGGAGGCAAACCTCATGGAAGATGATGAGACCTTTCCCAAGGCCAAGGCAGGCCTGGTCAGACTCATTGACCAGGGGAAATTAGACAAGAAATATGCCAATCTCTTTGCCGAATTTGAGCAACCCTTGGCAGTCGAGGCAGAGGAACTCAAACCCTTGTCATTTAAAGAGACAAAGCCCGAACCAACCCCTGAGACTCCTCCAGCCGAATCAGCTGAAACCCCTGAACCTGCAGAAGCGGCTGAAACTCAGCCTGTAGCCGAAGCTGTGCAGGCCGAGTCGGCGCCCGAAGCTGTGGAGGCAGAACCTGCCTCGGAAGCTGTAAAAGCAGAACCCGCACCCACCCCCCAAGAGCAGGATCCGTCCGCCGAGTCCCCTAAGGACGAAGAGCAGTAAATCTAGAGCGAAAAGCATGGCCCTAAAGCCATGCTTTTTTTGGTGGGCTGTTGCGTAGCCCATGTATAAAGTTCCGCTCATTTTTTGTTCCACTGGTATTTACCGGCGACAATTCGGTTAACTTAATTGTACAAACTGCAAAGGAGAGCAGCCATGGTAGGATTAACATCCATTGTAATTGTCGCAGTGCTCATCTATGTAGGCGTGGCCCAAAGGGTGCTGGACCGTATGCGCCTGACGGACCGGGAGGCGCTGCTATTCATTGCAGCAATGGCCCTGGGGAATTTTATCGAGATTCCCATCACCGCCAATGTAGCCATTAATATCGGCGGCGCTGTCGTCCCTGCCGTCTTAGCCATTTACCTCTTCGTCAAGGCGGGGACGGCCAAGGAGAAGACCCGGGCCATCATCGCCACCGTGGTGGCTACGGCGGTAATTTACGGCGCCAACAAATTGTTTCCCGCCACACCACTCTTTCCCCTACCCATAGACCCAATGTACTTGTATGCCGTCCTGGCGGCGGTGGCGGGTTATCTCGCTGGCCGTTCCCGGCGTTCAGCCTTTATTGCGGGCGTAATGTCCATGATTTTGCTAGACATAGTCTCCCGGATAGAGGTGGCTTTTATCGGGGACAGCAGCGTCACCATCGGCGGCGCCGGACTCTTTGACGGAGTGGTAGTTGTGGGAATTTTGGCTGTAGCTCTGGCGGAAGTATTTGGCGAGACCCTGGAACGTATACAGGGCGGCCCCAAGCAACACGAGTCCCGAAGCTTGACCAGGGGACTCCGCACTCCCAAGGTCGTAAAATTGCATGAGGATGAAGATGATGAGAAATAGAGGAGGGCACGCCATGAGGCGCACAATCCTTATCCTGTTGGCCCTGGGGCTGGCGCTGCCCCTGGGTCCGGTCAGGGCAGAAGACACCCTG
>DAIOXA010000002.1:24051-25057 GCA_036758185.1 Bacillota bacterium | reverse complement strand
GCCGGGTTTCCGCCCAGGAGCAAAGTCTGTAGGCTTGAGGGCCAAAAGAGAAAGAAGGAGAAAACCCATGGACAAAGAAAAGAAAATACTTCGCACCGCTTTCCGGGCGGCTTTAACCACACTATTGGCCCTGGGGCTGGCGCTGCCCCTGGGTCCGGTCAGGGCAGAAGACACCCTGACGGAGGAATTCTTTGACCTCTTGAACTTGGACACCAGAGATGACGGCGGCTTTTACACCATGAAAGACCCCCAGGGCAATGTTCTAATGCGCACGGGGCGCTATATTCACGCCGGCGACACCTGGATTGGCATGGACAACCGGCGCTGGGAAGTCTATGAGGTTGATGGCGATGAAGCCCTCGCCCGGCAAAGGGATCTCCAAACTGGACAGTCCGTCCTGGACCTAATTCAACGTGCCCTTGGCGCCCTCTTCCCCCGGCCTCAGCCCGTCCAACAGGAGGACAATGTTAACAAGAAAATCGGAATCTACAACACCCACGGGGCAGAGTCCTACGTCCCCGACGACGGCGCCGATAGCATCCCCCAAGGCGGCGGCATCATCAACGTCGCCCAGTCCCTGGCCAAAAGTCTGGAGGGCAACGGCGTCGAAGCCGTACAATCCGATGAGACCCATGTTCCCCACGATGCCAGCGCCTATAAGCGTTCCCGAAGCACGGTGGAAGAGATTATGGGCGAAGGCGTCGATGCCGTGGTGGATGTGCACCGAGACGCCCTTCCTGCCGAAGATTATGAGGAAGACGGGATGGTCCAGATTCAGCTGGTGGTGGGGCGGCAAAACCAGAACCAGGCTGCCAACCAGGCCTTTGCCGAAGAGATTAAGGCGGCGGCAGATGAAAAGTACCCTGGCTTGATTAAGGGAATCTTTGCTGCCAAGGGCAATTACAACCAAGACATGAGTCCTTCCTCCATCCTCATCGAGGTGGGCACCCACGAGAGCGATAAGGGAGAAGCCGAGGAATCTGCGGCGAAATTCGCCGATGTCCTC
>DAIOXA010000002.1:20580-24035 GCA_036758185.1 Bacillota bacterium | reverse complement strand
GGCAGAGGCCGCCCAAACCCCCGCTAGTCAGGGCAGGAAGGGGACAGTCATTCCCACCATCCTCTGGCTACTGGCCATTGTCATCATCGGCGGTGGTATCTTCCTATTCATCAGCGCCGGCAGTTGGCCCGAGATGAAGCGCAAGCTTAAGGGATTTACCCAGGGGGAATTCGGAGACTTATTTAAAGGCCGCCTCAAAAATCGGGGCAATGGCGATAAACATTAAGAAAAGTTATCCGGGTCTGAGGTAAAGTCAGCAAGGGACAGACCAGCCAATCGGTTTAGGCGTCGTAGCGAAAGACGAATTTGATTTAGTCGCTCTTCTATAAAGCAGCTATTGACCATAGAATCCACCCTCCCGGACGGCCTCTCTAACTTCTCGGTAATAGAGATTGAGAAATGGTTTGAAATCCAGGTAGTCTCGAATCGCTATATCCTCAAAATCTGTCCGCTTATCGTCATCGCTGCAGTAAATAACTGTACCCTTACTAATAATTTCAAAGCGCATCTGGATATTTGCCGTATTGAGTATGGTAATATCTACCTTTGGGTTCAGTATTTCTGTCATGGCATCGCTAAAATCTTGTATTACCAAAGCTATATCTGCCGGGGTAGGATCCTGCTCTAGAAGGATGCCAAAATCATAGTCGCTGTTGGCGTATTCCGTTCCATCTGCACGGGAACCAAAAAGATAGGCTGCGATAACGGCCTTTGCGGCAAGTATGCCCTGGAGGGCAGTTGGAAGGGCATCCATTAGATCACCCCTTAATTAGAAGGTTGTGCTAATTATAACATTATTCTCCGTTTAGGGCAACAAAAGCCTAATCCTTTCCCAACCTCCCAGAGGTGACCTTAATTCCGGCTTCTGACTTCTGACCTCCGACTTCTATTTTAAAGGCCTTACCATGATGCCGCTCTTGGGGTCCAGGAAGCGGTCGCCTTCATAGGCCAAGGCGCCATTGACATAAACGCTGTGGATCCCTGCAGCTAGACTGTGGGGATTGGCATAGGTGGCGGTGTCTCCCACCTCCTGGGGATCGAAGATGACGAGGTCGGCAAAGTACCCATCGGCAATCAGGCCCCGCCGGTCCAGCTTGAGTTTGGTGGCCGGTGCCGAGGTCATCTTGGCGATGGCGGTCTCCAGGCTGAAGAGCCTCTGTTCTCGCCACAGTAGCTTCAATGCCCGGGGAAATGCTCCGTAGCTCCGGGGATGGGGCTTTCTGTTATTGGGGTCGTTGAGGACCAGGGCATTGCCGTCGCTGCCCACCATGGAAAGCTCGCTAGCCGCCACCGTATACACATCTTCATCGGCCATGGAAAACTTGACCATCCAGATGTTACCCTGCTCTTCCAGCAGCAGGTCCAGCATGGCCTCGGCGGGATGTTGTCCCCGGATCGCGGCAATCTCTGCCAGATCCTTGCCTTCCATGGCGCGGTTCTTTTCCGAAAGGGAGGTGATGAGGAAATTATGCCAGCCCACTGCTTCCTCAAGCTTGGCCCTGACCTCAGCCAGGATTCTGGCCCGGGATTGTGGATCCTGCAGACGCCCTTCCGCCTTGCTCCAGCCCCCTTCGTGGACCCAGTTCGGTAGCTGGCTACTTAAGCCCGTGGAACACGCGGTATAGGGATAAAAATCGTAGTTTACATCCATTCCCTCTTTTTTTGCCGCCTCCAGCTTTTCTATGGCCGTGACCACCTTGCCCCAATTGGGCTTGCCCACCGCCTTGAGGTGAGATACTTGGAGAGCTGCCCCGGAGCGGCGGCTAATCTCAATGGATTCATCGATGGACTCCAGCAGTTCATCTCCTTCCTCCCGCATATGGGTGGCGTGGATGCCGCCGAAATCTGCCACTACCTTGTACAGCTCCACTAGCTCGTCAATTTCCGCAAAAATTCCTGGGGGATACCCCAGGCCGGTGGACATGCCCATGGCGCCCATTTTCATGCCTTCGGCAATATACTCCTTCATCCTTTCCAGCTCCGCAGCTGTAGGCTTGCGGTCATCATAGCCCATCACTGCTGCACGCAAGGAACCATGGCCGATGAGAAAGCCCAGGTTGTGGGAGATGGGGATGTTGGTAAACTGTTGCAGGTAGTTACGATAGCCTGGCAGCGACCAGTCGATGTCCCTGGTGGACAACTCAGCCTCCTGGGAGTCAGCGGAAAAGGGCGCAGGAAAAGAGCCACAGTTGCCGGTGACTTCGGTGGTGATGCCTTGGGATAGCTTGCTACCACCTTTGGATTGAACCAAGGTGGTCAGGGTGGTATGGGAGTGAATGTCGATAAAACCCGGGGCCACCACCAGGCCCTGGGCGTCTACGACAACTTTTGCCTGTACTTCTTCTCCTGTCTTGGGTAGCAAGAGCTTGTCCCCTTGGATGAGTATTGGGCGCATTTCACCTTTGTTGCCGCTTCCGTCGACTACTAAGCCGTTTTTGATCAACACATCTGACACGCTAGCCATGCCTCCACTTTCTGAAATTTGTTCCTTTCACTTCTTCGCTCTACAGCAGAAAAATCCTGCCCCATGGAAAGAGGCCAGGAAAAGATTCCTGGCCCATTGGTCAGGGCCTGTGCAGCCAAATATTTGAGTTGCTGGTGCGGAGTACGAGGCGGGCGCCGCCGCCGTTGTAGGCGCCATTATAGGCCTTGCCGGAAATGTCCGGGGACCAGCTGCCCCCCAATTCACTATTGATGCGGCCATTGCTGGTGCTGGCGCTGAGGTCAAAGGCGGAGTCCTCCTGGACAAAGACCCGGATGGAGCCGTTGCTGGAGGACAGGCTGTACATGCCCTTGTCGATCTTACCCAAATGGGCTGTGATGGAGCCATTACTGGTGGTGATGTCCACTTCTTCTCCAGTCCAGCGAGCTACATCGACACTTCCGTTGCTGGTGTTGACATAGAGCAAGTCTTGTCCAGAACCCTCCAGGACAACTCTGCCATTACTGGTGTCAGCCGTAACCGCTCCGTATCCATCCCCCAGCATGGTAATCCTGCCATTACTGGTGCGGGCAGTGACATCCAGCCCTTGGGGTACTTGCACAGTCCAACTTACCCCCGATAGCTCTCGGTCCGAGGGCAGTTTCAGGGAGAGGATTCCGTCGCTTTCCTCCACCTCGGGAAAAAACTGATATACGTCAGTCTTGGCAGTCCAGTGGGCATCGGCCCGGACTTCATCCCTGTCCCAGACCTCCACCATAATGGAGCCGTTGCTACCCGCCACCATCAGGTGGCCGGCAGTAAAGTCATAGGTACCTGACCATACGCCGGTATAGTTATTGAGGTTCCATCCATCGCCTAAAAATAGTATGCCGCAGCCTGGCGCAAAGATAACCAGGGCCAAGATTAGTGCGATAGCTAGTACTTTTTTCATTAATGTCATCTCCCGTCAAAAAGCTTTCACCCTATAGACGCACGACAAAGAAAAAAGTCTGCAACACGGATGGGGACGGGA
>DAIOXA010000002.1:0-20527 GCA_036758185.1 Bacillota bacterium | reverse complement strand
TCTCAGACGCGGTTTAAAGTCCCGTCCCCGTTGTCGCGCTATCTATTTGCTGCTTCTAGAAATACTACTTCTGGAACCCGCGTGTCCATCCGCACCCTTGTCCCAAAGGCCAAAGTGGGGGCGGGGTAGTTGTGGCCAGCGCGCAGGTTTTGGATGGTTGGTTTATTGTGGGGGCCAATAATTTCTTCAAAAATGGTCTGCAGCGGTAGGTCATAGCCGTCATAATTGCCCTTTTTCTCCGACTTGCAGTTGGACCACGTGCCCAGGATTACTCCGGCGGCGTCCCGGAACTTGCCAGCCAGGGCCAGGGAATTGAGCATGCGGTCAACTTTGTACGCAGGTTCACTTACTTCTTCGATGAAGAGAATCTTGTCCTTCACATCCAACTCCCAGGGTGAGCCTAAAGTGGAGGTGAGGAGGGAGAGGTTGCCGCCGATAAGTTCGCCCTGGGCTACACCCTCCACCATCGCTGACAACTCCTCGCCGGGGGGATTGTCCAGCCTGCCCACGGCCTCGGTGCCGAAAAGGGCCTGCTTATAACTTTCCAGGGTATAGGGCTCCAGGCTTTTTTCGCCTAAGAAAAGGTCAGAGATGAGCATGGGTCCGTGGTATGTGACCATGCGGCAAAGCTTGTTAAAGGCCATGTGCAGGGCAGTGATATCGCTGTATCCGATAAAGACCTTGGGGTTTGCCCGGATGGTATCGTAATCCAGCAGGGGCAGGAGGCGGTAGGCCCCGGCGCCACCCTTCATGCAGATGATGCCTTGGATTTCAGGATTGGCAAAGGCGTCGTTTATGTCCTGGGCCCGTTCTTGGTCCAGTCCCGCCAGGTGGCCATGACTCTTATGGCAGCTGGGGAAAATCACCGGTTCCAGGTCGAGACTGCGAAATTTGACTTGGGCCCGCTGAAGTCTGTCGGAGTCGGTGGGGGTGGAAGGCGCAACGATGGCGACCTTGGCGCCTGGAGTCAGTGCTTTGGGTTTAGTTATCATGTTTTCTCCTCCAGTTTTTCATTTTTGCCCCTTAATTATAAGCCCAGTCTGCCGACTTGCCAAGTTTTGATGCCAGAGGCTGTTATTCTACGCTCTTTTCCTGTAATATGTTAATTGGCTAAACCCTGGGTAGAATTTTACAGGAGGGATTAATATTGGACTTACTCAGAAAGACACGGGCGGTAGTGAATCTGGACCACATTCAACATAACCTTGTGGCCCTGCGTGCCACCATGAACCCAGAGGTAAAGGTGGCGGCGGTGGTCAAGGCCAATGCCTATGGCCACGACATCGTCACCACCACCGACCTGCTCTTGGAAAACGGCGTGGAATACATTGCGGTGGCCACACTGCAGGAGGGAGTGCAGCTGCGCAAGCAGTTTGATCAGGCAAATATCCTGGTCATGGGCTACACCCCTGACGACCAGCTGGAGTATGCAGTGGATTATGGGCTGACCCAAACCGTCTTTTCCCTGACTCAGGGGCGTATTCTCTCCCAGCGTGCTGTCGCCACCAGAAGCATTGCTCGGGTTCATGTCAAGGTAGACACTGGCTTTAACCGCCTGGGCTACCGAGATCATGACCTGGCTTTAGAGGAAACGATTGCCATGGCCCAGTTGCCCGGCCTGGATGTGGAGGGCATGTTCTCCCACCTGGCCCTCAACAGTCCCCAGTCCGATGAAGATCAGTACCAGAAGCAAATGGCCCTGGCAAATGCCCTGGCGGCCCGGGGCGTCACCATTCCCCTTCAGCATATCTGTGACAGCATCGGCGCCGTGACCTATCCTCAATACCATATGGACATGGTGCGGCTGGGCGCTTTGCTTTATGGCTACTGCAGTCGTGAGACGAGCTTTGAACTGCAGCCTGCCATGACTCTGTACACCGAAGTTTCCATGGTCAAGACCATTGGCCCCAAGGAAGGCGTCAGCTATAGTCACCTCTTTGTGGCCGAGGCCGACACCCGCATCGCCACCCTGCCTGTAGGCTATGCCGACGGCATTCCCCGCAACATCTGGCGCAAGGGTCATGTCCTCATCAATGGTCAGGTGGCAAAATATGCTGGACTCCCTTGCATGGACCAGTGCATGGTTGATGTCACCGGTCTGAATGTCCAGGTTGGCGATGAAGTAATTCTCTTTGGTGGGCAAGGGGAAAAGGAACTGCACCTAACAAACCTTTCCCAGTGGTGCGAGACCAATAGAAACGAACTGCTGGCCCGTATCTCTCCCCGGGTTCCCCGGGTATTCCTAAAAAATGGCGGCACAGCCAAAGTTGTAGATTATTTAGGGTAGTGAAGGTTTTTCCTGACCCCAACTAGAATATTAACGTAGGAGCGTGGTAAATTGCTGCAGGACAAAGAGCTTAAGCGAATCAGGGAGTTGTACCAAGAGTGGCTAGTCCAGGTCCGGCGTTACCTGCATCAGCATCCCGAACTTAGCGATGAGGAGTACGAAACCCAAAAATTCATCATGGACAAGCTCACCGAAATGGGCGTCGAGCGCCATCCAATAGCCCGCACTGGGGTGGTGGGGCTTATCCGCGGTCTGCCCGGGGGGAACACTGTGGCCCTGCGGGCTGACATCGATGCCCTGCCCATTCAGGACGACAAGGATGTGCCCTATCGCTCGCAGAATCCCGGCGTCGCCCATGCCTGCGGCCACGACGCCCACACTGCTATCGCTTTGGGGGTGGCCCGCTATTTTAGCGAGAGGAGGGACCAATTTAAGGGAAATATTAAGCTGCTCTTCCAACCCGCCGAGGAGACAGTGGGTGGCGCCCAGCGCATGGTGGAAGAGGGGTGCATGGAAAATCCCAAGGTGGATTATTGTATAGGTAAACACGTAATGGCATACATGGATGTCGGTGAGTTGGAATACAAATTTGGCAAACTCAATGCCTCCACTGACGGCATCCAGATCACCGTCCTAGGTAAAGCCGGCCACGGCGCCTATCCCGAGACCGGCGTCGATGCACTGCTGGCCGCCTCGGCAGTTGTTCAAGGGGTGCATTCCATTGTCTCGCGCAATGTCTCGCCCTTGGAGTCGGTGGTCATTTCCCTGGGAACCATCCAGGGGGGCGCCAAGAGCAATATTATCTGCGACGAAGTGGTGATGCACGGAACCATGCGCACCGTCAATGAAACATTGCGGCAGCGGACCAAAGAACGCCTGACCCGCATGGTGGAGGATGTGGCTGCCGCATATGGCGCAGTGGGAACTGTGGAAATCTCTCCTGGCTACGATGCCCTCATCAATGATGATAGCGTCGTCGCCGTCATCAAGGAGCAGGCCGAGGATAAGTTGGGTTTAGAAAAAACCAGGATAAAGGAATATCCCTCCATGGGTGCAGAAGACTTCTCCTTTTTCTTGAACGAGACTCCCGGCGCCTTCTACCATTTGGGCTGTGGAAATCGTGAGCAGGGCATCAACGCCAACGCCCACTCCAAAGAATTTGACATAAACGAAGACTGTCTGGCCCTGGGCGTATTCCTGGACATCTGTATCCTGGAAAAACTCCTAAGCCATAGCTAACCATTTTTTGCAAATTTGTGTTTTTAGGTTCTCATAATTACGGGAACTGTACTGGGACAGCATGGTATAATTTAGTGGTTTTAGGTTTCTCCTGGCGCAACAGCCTTTGACGGAATGGCCGCTATGCAGTAAAATTTAGTTGACACGTGCTTTTATGTAAACCAGGAGAAGCCTCAATTTAATTATAAGGAGGTTAGCCTTGGCAGCATTGACTGCCAAGGGAATGCGAATGAAACTTTATCTCAGCGTTGACTTAGAGGGTGTAACCGGCGTAACTGCTTGGGAAGATGTGCGCAAGGGCACGGCCGACCACAGCTACTTCCGACAGCAGATGACCATGGAAGTGAATGCCATCTGCGAGACAGCTCTGAATAACGGGGCCAAGGAAGTACTGGTCAAGGACGCCCATGCCACAGCCAGAAACCTCTTGATGGATCAAGTGCCCCGGGGCGTTAAGCTCTTTAGCGGCTGGGCTCGGGATCCCTTTGTCATGATGTCTGGCCTAGACAAGTCCTTTGATGCCGTGATGTTTTCCGGGTATCATGCCGGCGCCTATTTTAACGACAATCCCCTGGCCCACACCATGAACAGTGATAGTATCATTTACTTTAAGATCAATGGCCAATATATCAGTGAATTTGTCCTCAACGCCTACATCGCCGCCTACCACGGCGTGCCCGTCATCGGCATCGCCGGCGATGAAGGCGTCTGCCGCCAAGCTCAGGAATATATACCCAATATCGTCGCCATGCCGGTGAAGAAGGGTAGCGGCAACGGCGTCATTTCCCTTGGTCGGGATGAGGCCCTGGACCTCATCCGTCAGGGCACAGAACAGGCCATGAGTCTGGATTACAGCCAATGCTTGTTAAAGCTCCCCCAGCACTTCCAGTGTGAACTCTGCTACCGCAACCATGTCCTAGCCCATCGGGCTTCCTTCTACAAGGGGGTCAGGATCGTGGATAGTCATACCGTGGCCTGGGAAGCCGACGACTTCTACGAAGTACTTCGCACGCACTTCTTTATCTAGGGAGGTTCCCTTCTGCGAACTGACTGTTTGCTATAGTGAACACCCTTGAGTTGCTGTGGGTTTTATGCCCCGTAGCCTTGGTAGGGAAATAGTGTTTACAATTGCGAACATGTGGTCTCGGGCAAAGCCTTTGCCGCTGTTGGCACGCCACTTGCATGGTAAAGGGTGTAGGGATACCCAAGGCAATTATGTGCTGGGGTTAATCCCTTCACGCTGAGATCACCGTCATCCAAGACCAGGCCCTCCCCCTGGCTTGGATGCCCCCCTCTAACCCAGAGGCTTACCCAGCGGGGTGCATTGCAATACGGCTACCCCGCTGTACCTCTGTGGTTTAGGTATCAAGCTAAACCTCTCCCAACGTTCATTTTTTAGTCTGTTCGCAAGGGGCGTTGCCTTTCAGGGGGGCTTTTTTCCCAGATCTCCCGCCTACTGTTTACACAGAAGCGTTGCCCGATGGATGGCACGTTTCTTGCATTTAGACAGTACAAGCATATAATTATTGAATACCGAAATATTCGTCTAGGGGGTGATTTTTCAAAACAATAGTGCCCAGGTCGAGACTTTACCTTTAGTGTCGCAGTTTTATCAAAGAGGGGATTGGTCGAGTATTTTTAATAACTGCACAATGAAAATTTTTTAAGGGGGAAGAGAATTGTCTAAAAGAATTATTGCATTTTCACTATGTTTAACTCTTGCAGTAGCATTAATGGCTGGCTGTCAGCCTGGCGGGGGTAGTGATGAAGCAGCCTACCGCAGAGTGTATTCTGGCGAAGCCACCACCCTCAACTATTTGACTTCAGGCACCGTAAACGATACCAGGGTCGCGGAAAACCTTATCGATACCTTGGTCGAGTATGACATCTATGGCAACATCGTCATGGCCTTGGCAGAGAAATACGAGGTTAGCGATGACTATAAGGTTTGGACCTTTACCATCAAGGATGGCCATAAGTGGGTCAATCACAAGGGCGAAGTTATGGCAGACATCACTGCCGAAGACTGGATAGTTTCGGCAGAGTATGTCCTCAATCCCGCCAACAGTAGCTCCAACCTTCGGGTGTGGCAGGACTTGATCCTCAATGCCACCGCCTATGTCACTGGCGAAATAACAGACTTTAGTCAGGTGGGGATCAAGGCCCTGGACGAAAAAACTCTCCAGTATACCTTGGAAGACTCTATTCCTTACTTCCTGCACTCCCTGGCCCGCAATGGCCACTGGCCCGCGTACCATGTGCAACTGAAAGAACTGGGCGCCAACTTTGCCCTGGACAACGAGTCCATGTACTTCAACGGACCCTACTATCTCAGCAAATTTGCACCCCAAGAGGAAAGGGTTTATTTAAAGAACGAGAACTATTGGGACAAGGACAAAGTCTATATCGACAAGTATGTAGAAATCTACAACGCTGAGGCCCAAGTCTTGGCGCCAGACATGTTCCTCCGGGGCGAGGTCGACGAGGCAGAAATTAGCTCTGCCATTCTGTCCAACTGGTTGGAAAGAAGCGATACCAAGGACATCGTCACCCCCAGCCCTCCCGATACTTCCTACATGTACTACTACGGCTTTAACTACGATCCTCTGTTTGATGCCGAATATGAGCCGGAAAACTGGAGAAAAGCCGTCAACAACGAAAACTTCCGTCAGTCTATCTATTGGGCCATGGATAAAATGCGGGCCAAGTCTACCATGGACCCCTACAATCCAGAGATCTTTATCAGCAACACAATTACCCCTGCCACTTCCTTTAAAGATGGAAATACTGACTTTGTCAACATCGGTGCTTTGGCTGAAATATCTGACCGCACCTTCCCTCAGAAGGATAAGGCCCTGGATTATAAAGCTAAAGCCATTGCAGAGTTGACAGCTGCCGGCGCCACCTTCCCCGTCAAGATTCTCATGCCCTATAACCCCGGCACCACCGACTGGGACAAAGAAGTTTTGATGGTGGCCCAGGACCTGGAAAATACCTTGGGTAAGGATTATATCAAGTGTATCATTGAGGCAGGTCCCTCGACGGGATTCCTCGACGCTGCCCGCCGTTCCGGAAAATATGCCTTAATGAAGTTGAACAACTCCAACTCTATTGCCGACCCCGCCGGTTGGCAGGTGGCCTTCGCAGTGGGCAACAACTGGACCTTCTTGGACAAGGCTGATGGCCCAGAGACCATCGCCCTTCGCGAAGAATACTATCGTCTATGTGCAGAAGGCAAGGCCATTCTCGAGCAAACTGAGCGTTATGAGGCCCTGGCCGAGGCTGAGGCATATCTCATCAATCACGCTTTGGTAATCCCCTTCTCCACCGACACCTATGGCTACATGGTGCGCAGGATCAATAGCTTTGAAAGGAAGTACTCTCCTCTCAGCGGCCACTCCAAAAGTCTCAAGGGCGCTCGCTTATTGGACGAGCCCATCACTTCTGAGGAATTCATGGCTTCCTACGAAAAGTGGAGAGACGAGGTAATGAACTAATCCTGTAGTGCCAAAATACTAGCCCCGAGGTATTCTGCCTTAGGCTAAAGCTGGATTAAGTGGTCTTTGAAATGCGGTTCTGCCGTCAGGTACAGGACCGCATTTTGTAAATTTACCGTTGGAGGGGTGATGTCCATGCTTTCGTACGCATTTAAGCGTTTGGCTCGCTCGGGCCTTTCGCTCTTGATTATAATAACCATTGTCTTTATCTTGTTGAGGCAAATGCCCGTTGAGGGCTACTTTCCAGATTACGACAACATGACTCCCGAGGCTATTCACAATGCCTTGGAAAACATGGGCTTAAATGATCCTATCACTACCCAGTTGGGCAGGTTTTATAAAGACCTGGCCCGGGGGGATCTGGGGCTTTCTGCCCGCTATCGGGTTAACTACCCCATTGGCAAACTCATTGCCCAGAAGGCGCCGCTTTCCCTGGCCTTTGGTGGTACCGCTATGCTCATCGGCTTGCCCTTGGGCTTGACCTTGGGGGCTTTGATGGCATGGCGTAAGGGCAAGCTTATTGACAAGTTCGGCACTGTCTATATCGTGCTCATGCAGTCAATTCCCTTAATGGTCACGTACTTGATTATTCAGCTATTCTTTACCAGCGCTCTGAAGATTCCCATGCTCTATAGCTCCGGCAATCCCAGGACCTGGGTGCTCCCTATGCTGACCCTGTCATTGCCCACCATTTCCAATTACGCCCTCTGGATGAGGAGGTACATGGTGGATGAGTCCAACCGGGACTATATTACTCTGGCTCGGGCCAAGGGGACGCCCAACCACATCATTTGGTTTAAGCACATTTTGCGCAACGCCATCGTGCCCTTGGTTCAGCTGATACCCACCTCATTTATGGCTACCCTATCGGGTTCGATATATGTCGAGTCCCTGTACTCAATTCCGGGCATGGGTGGTCTCTTGGTAGACGTCATAAAGAGGCAAGATAATACCATGGTACAGGCGTTGGTGGTAATTTTTGCCGCCGTCAGCATCCTGGGCCTGTTGTTTGGAGACTTGCTTATGGGCCTCGTCGATCCTCGAATCAGTCTGACTAAGAAGGAGGGTGCGCGCTGATGCAGCTATTGGATAACTTTAAGAAAAAGCAGAAGAAAAGAAGGCTTGAACGGCTGGGTAAGAGCATAACCCAGTACAGCGCCGAAACCCTAGATGAAATTCAACGGCTTCAGAAGAGGGTAAACGAGCCCGATGAATTGAGGGAACTGGATGATTTGCAGCCCGAGCTAATAGAGCAGGTAAGCCCCGAGAGTTTTACCCGGGTGGAATTCAGCAAGGCGAAATCCGAGAAAACCGGCTTTTCCAACTACTCCTATTGGGGCAGCACTATTCAAATGTTCATGCGCAGTAGGTTTGCCGTGTTCCTCCTCATACTGCTGGTGTCCATCGTCGTCTTTACTTTTGTTCAGCCTTATCTACCCAATCAGTATCCCCCCAACCAGATCAACAATGACCCGGAAACAGGCATGCAGTATATCAACATCCCTCCGGGAAAGCTGTTTTGGCTGGGGACAAACTCCATTGGCCAGGATCTATGGGCCCGAATATGGTCAGGTACGCGAACATCCCTTTATATCGGATTTACCGTAGCGCTAGCCGATGCGGTGCTGGGGTTAATAATGGGCCTTGTGTGGGGCTATGTGCGAAAACTTGACTTTCTGTTCACCGAACTCTACAACGTTTTCAGCAACATTCCCCAGACGATTGTCCTCATCCTCATTTCCTATATTCTGCGCCCGGGGATGAATACAATGATAATTGCTATGGCTGCAACAGGTTGGCTGGCCCTGGCGCGCTTTATTCGCAACCAGGTTGTCATTATTCGGGATCGGGATTTTAACCTCGCATCCCGCTGTCTGGGTACGCCAACATGGAAGATAATAACAAGGAACTTGTTGCCCCACATGGTTTCCGTCGTCATGCTACGCATGGCCCAGTCCATTCCCATGGCCATAGGTAATGAAGTGTTTCTAACCTATATCGGTTTGGGGCTTCCCGTCACCATTCCTTCCCTGGGCAACCTCATTAACACAGGCCGGATGGTCATGACCGTGCCGTCCCTCAGATTTCAACTGCTTGCTCCAGCGGCAGTGCTTTCAGCAGTAACAATATCCTTCTATCTTATTGGCAATGCCTTTGCCGATGCCGCAGATCCCAAAAATCATGTCTAGAGAGGAGGGCGCATATGCAAAAAGAAGTAATTTTATCAGCTAAGGATCTACATGTTAAGTTCTCTTTGCGGGGCCAGGTCTTGCATGCTTTGCGGGGAGTATCCCTCGATGTATATCAAGGAGAAAGCCTAGCCATCGTTGGAGAATCAGGTTCCGGCAAGTCAGTATTCGTCAAGACTTTCATGGGCCTGCTGGACAAAAACGGCTGGATCAATTCGGGTTCGATAGACTACTATGGACTAAGCTATGGAAGTGACAATATAGTTGATTTAGCCTCCTTCGATTCCGAAGAAGAATGGTTGCGCATACGCGGCAGGCAAATAGCAATGGTCATGCAGGATCCCATGACCTCCCTCAACCCTCTCCGGACCATTGGCTATCAGCTGTGTGAACCCCTTAAATTTCATCAGGGACTTGAGGGCGCCGCTGCCAGGAAGAGGGCAATAGAAATATTGGATGATGTGGGCATACCGGATCCTCAGCGCAGGATTAAGCAATACCCCCATGAATTTTCTGGAGGTATGCGTCAAAGGGTGGTCATTGCCATCGCCATGGCCTGCAATCCCACAATTCTAATCTGTGATGAACCCACCACTGCATTGGATGTGACAATCCAGGCCCAGGTATTAAACCTCATCAAGAATCTGCAAAAGAAATACGAACTGACGACAATATATATCACCCACGATTTAGGCGTCGTTGCCAATATAGCCGACCGGGTGGCAGTGATGTACGCCGGTGATATAGTCGAGATAGGCACCAGTGAAGAGATATTTTACGATCCTCGCCATCCCTACACCTGGGCGTTGCTTTCGTCCTTGCCCCAGCTGGGAGTCAAGGGAGAAGAGCTCTTTGCCATTCAGGGGACGCCCCCCAACTTGTTTTACAAGGTTCGGGGCGACGCCTTTGCTCCCCGCAACCCGGCTGCTTTGGCCATAGACTTTCTGCACCGCCCCCCGTACTTTAAGGTATCCCCCACCCACATGGCACGGACTTGGCTACTGGACCCCAGGGCGCCCAAGGTCGAGCCGCCCAAGGCCATTAAGAACATCCGCAATTTACAAGACCTCAGGCTTGAAGGTGAGACAGTATGACAAAGAAAAAGCGCGAAGTATTGCTGAGTCTGCAAGATGTCGAAGTGACCTTTGGCAGTGGTAAGGATAAATTTGTGGCGGTGGACGGCGTAAGCTTTGATATCTATAAGGGAGAGACCTTCGGCCTGGTGGGGGAGTCCGGGTCAGGGAAGACTTCCCTGGGTCGGGCCATAATTCGCATCAACCCCACCAGTGGCGGCAAGATAATTTTTAAGGGCCAGCAGATTAATGGCCGCATTCCCAAAGAACTGGATACCATGGTGACCCAGAAGATCCAGATGATCTTCCAGGATCCCATGGCTTCCCTTAACGAGCGTGCCAAGGTTGGCTATATTGTATCTGAAGGCCTGGTCAATGTATGCAAGGGCCTTTCTGCCAAAGAACGGGATGAGCGGGTAGCCGATGCCCTAGCCAGTGTCGGCCTGCTCCCGGAATTCTCCAACCGCTTTCCCCATGAGTTTAGCGGTGGTCAGCGTCAGAGAATCGGCATTGCCCGTAGCCTCATAATGGGTCCGGAATTTATAGTGGCCGACGAGCCCATTTCGGCCCTGGACGTTTCCATCCGCGCTCAGGTCTTAAACCTCATGTCCAAGCTGCAGAAGGAGAGGGATTTGACGTACCTATTTATTGCCCACGACCTCAGTGTCATGCGCTTCATCTGCGACCGCATCGCCGTCATTCACAAAGGGGTTATCGTTGAACTGGCAAGTACCGAGGCGCTATTCGCCTGTCCCTTGCACCCCTATACCCGAGCGCTGCTGTCTGCTATTGCCCAACCTGATCCCATTTCCGAAAGGGTCAAAGTCAGCACGACCTATAATCCGGCATGCCATGACTATTCAATTCATAAACCCTACTGGAGTGAGGTTGTCCCGGGCCATTATATTCTTGCCAATGAGTCCGAGCTGGAGAATTATCGCAGCAGACTCAGCGCAACTAACACTGCAGGTAGATAATTGTTCAAGGGGATTTTCAATTGTCGACGGAATAGGAGGAGCTCAATGACAAAATACAAAGTAGCAGTGGTGGGGTGCGGAAATGTCGGGACTAGCGCAGTCCAGGGCATATTACACTCATCAGACATGACTCTAGCTGGGATTGTGGAGACGCCGGCAGTATGTAGCGCCCAGGCCGACAAGTATCCTTACCCCATGGTAGATTGCATCAGCAAAATTGACAAACCTGACGGAGTAATTTTGGCGATTCCCAGTACCTTGGTTCCCAGCATCGCCCCTAATTATTTGCGGCAGGGGATTGCTACAGCCGACAGCTTTGACATTCATGGCCAAGCCATAATAGATTTGCTCTCTCATTTAGGAGAGGCCGCAAGGGAAGGAAGGGCGCAGTCAGTTAGCGCGGCCGGTTGGGATCCAGGTTCAGATTCCTTGGTCAGGGCTATTTTTAGGGCCATGGTCCCCCAGGGCATCACCCACACCAACTTTGGTCCGGGAATGAGCATGGGCCATACTGTGGCGGTGAAGAAAATTTCTGGCGTTCGGGATGCCTTGTCCATGACCATCCCGCTTGGAAGGGGCGTTCATCAAAGAGAAGTGTATGTGGAGTTGGCGCCGGATGCAGATTTTGAAGCTATCAAACAACAAATTTCCTCAGACCCATACTTCATCCATGATTACACCACTGTAACCCAGGTTAAGGATGTATCTAGCTTAATGGACTCGGGGCACGGTGTTTCCTTGCAGCGTAGGGGGGTATCCAGCGGAGTGCACAATCAATGCCTGGAATTTAGTAGCCGTATCACCAATCCCGCGGTAACTGCCCAGGTTATGATATCAGCCCTACGGGCGGCGCTTAAGCAGGCGCCGGGTTCGTATCTCATGTTGGACCTGCCCCTGCTGGATTTCCTGCCCGGTGAAAGGGATCAGTTAATTAGAGATTTGTGTTAGCAGGCTGCAACAGCATATATACGATGGAGGTAACAATATGGTTGTCGACGTACTGATTGAGAACGGCCTGGTAGTCGATGGAACAGGAGAGAAGGGGCGCAAGAGGGCGCTGGCGATTCTAGGAGATAAACTGGTGTTGCCAGAGGCCCAACAGAAGGTCACAGCGGGACAAGTTATCGATGCCCAGGGGCTAGTTGTCGCCCCCGGCTTTATCGACATTCACTCCCACAGTACAATTAAAAATCTCTTGACCTCCCTGGGAGGAAGCAAACTTTCCCAGGGCATTACCACCGAAATTTCCGGCAACTGCGGGCAATCCCCGGCGCCTCTGACCCAGGGCAATGACAATTTTGAACTATCCGCCCAGGATATCGATTGGTCACCGGAAGGATATAGCAAATACCTGCAGCACTTTGATAACAAGGATATCTCTCTAAACTATGGTTTTTATGTTGGACATGGTTCAATCCGCGCAGGCGTTATGGGATGGGCTGATCGCAAACCGTCCTCAGCCGAGCTGGAGAAGATGAAATACTATGTCGCCGAGTCCATGAAAAGCGGCGCCGTCGGCCTATCGACGGGACTGGTCTATCCCCCGGGAATGTTTTCCCAAGTAGATGAGCTGGTGGAGCTGTGCAAGGTGGTGGTTGCCCACGGCGGGATTTATGCCACCCATATGCGGTCGGAAAGCAATAACGTTTTGCAGGCTTTGGATGAGGCCATTGACATTGCCCGCAGGGCAAATATCCCCCTGCATGTCTCTCACCTCAAGGCTACCGGGAGGGCCAATTGGGGCAAGGTCGCCGTTGCTTTGGCAAAACTGGAAGAGGCAGAAGGGGAAGGACTGGATGTCAGTTGCGACTTTTATCCCTATACCGCCAGCTCCACCAGCCTCAACAGCCAACTGCCTAACTGGGTTCATGCCGGAGGCTGGATAGAGGCAGAAGGGCGCCTGCAAAACCCAACCCTCAGGGAAAGGATCGTCCAAGAGGTTGCTCCCGTTATAGAAGAGTCTGTGGGTTGGCAAAGCATTGTCGTGTCTTCCATCAACTCTCAGCAAAACCGTGGTCTGGAAGGCAAGAACCTGGAGGAAATTGGCCTCATCAGAAAGCAAAGACCTGTTGACGCCCTCATTGATCTTCTTCTGGAAGAAAACGGCTCGCCAGGAATGATCAAGTTTTCCATGTCCGATGCTGATGTCAGTTGTGTCGCTGCTCATAGATTATCCATGGTGGGCAGTGATGGTATTGCCATGGCCCTGGATGACCCTCGCAACCGCAAGCCCCATCCCAGAAATTATGGCGCCTTTCCCAGGGTGTTCCGCTTATTTCACAGGGAACAAGCCTTGCTGACCTTGGAAGAGACGGTGTACAAGATGACGGCTGCCCCGGCCAGCAGGCTAAGACTGCCCTTGCGCGGCCTGATTAAGGATGGATATTTTGCCGATATCGTTCTCTTTGCTGCGGGAGAGATAGGGGACACTTCCTCGTACACCGACCCACATCAACTCTCTCGGGGCATCCACTCTGTCTACGTAAACGGCAAAAAAGCATATTCCCCTGGACAATTCCTAAATCCCAAGAGCGGTGTCCTAGTCAAGCCCCAGGGGATATGATGGTAGTCCCCAACAATGTGTTAATCCTTGCCGACGGGGATTTCTGTCATGGAATCTCCAAGGGCATAGAGCTCAGCAATAATGAGCTGGCCTTGGCTGAGAACCATATCCGGGGCAGCTTCCAGTCCCAAGAGTATTCGGTGTTGGATTATGTCGATGTCGTGCCCTCCTGGAACAGCTGGACTCCTGAGGGGACCAGCATTGAACTCCAGGTGAGGGTGCGACAGGGTGACAAATGGTCTCGCTGGTTCAGCTATGGCCAGTGGTCAGATATGGGGCGCAACAGTGGGCTACCCCTGGGCCAGCAAGACGACATGGCCCAGATGGACATGGGTCAGCTCCGCCTCCTGAAAGGTACTGGCCAGGGAGTTCAGTACCAGCTTCAACTGACCCGAGCCAATCCCGCTACCCCCAGCCCCCGAGTGCGCCGGGTGGCCTTCTCCTGGCCTCCCGACCTGGGCAATGCCGACTACACCAACGTCGAAATCGCCCTGGACGTCCCACCTCGGCCCCAACTGCCTGTCCCCGAAATTGGCAACCGTATCTGCAGTCCCACCTCCCTTTCCATGGTCATGGCCTACCACGGTGTTGTCCAGGACGTTGAACAGGTGGCAGCGGGGGTGAGGGATAACGAGTCGGGCATCTATGGAAGCTGGATCTACAATGTCGCATATGCCTCTGAGCGGGGATTTGCGGCTTGGGTTCAGCGTTGCCACTCCATGAACGATGTAAAGGCCTACCTCCTTCAAGGCCTGCCAATAGTCGCCTCCATCAAGATTGCTGCCAAGAAAGACCTGGAAGGGGCGCACAATGCCTATCCCCATGGTCATTTGGTGGTCGTTACCGGCCTCACCCACCGGGAGGGCCAAGACTATGTCTTGGTCAATGACCCTGCCTGCCACCAGGAGCAAGACGTGCCACGGCATTACCGCCTGGATCAGTTTGTGCGGGCCTGGACAAGAAGGGGAATTTATGTATTGTCCCCAGAGAAATGACACCTTATTTAGCGAAAGAGAACCGGAAATCCGGCTCTCTATTATGTTTCGCTGCCTCAAGAACTATATGTTTCCTGCCTGTAATGGCAGGAATTTTTGACTTTAAAGTAGTATATATACATAGAAACGATGGAGGGGATCAAGGTGTATATTAAGTACATTGCCACCCCCCTGGGCAGAATTTGCTTGGCTGCCAGTGAAAGGGGATTGACCTACGCTGGCTATGTCCAGCAAGGACGTAAAGGGCAGAGCTCGCCCATCTTGGAGCAGGCAGCTCTCCAGATTCAAGAGTGGTTTGTCGGCAATCGTCAAGCCTTTGACCTGCCCTTGGATCTGCGGGGCACCGACTTTCAGAAGGCTGTTTGGCAGCAATTGCAGACCATTCCCCGAGGGCAGTACCGCACCTATGGCGATATCGCCCATGCCTTGGGCAAGCCTGGTGCGGCTCGGGCCGTGGGCGGCGCCTGCGGCGCCAACCCTCTTTTATTGATAATTCCCTGTCACCGTGTGCTGGCCAGGGCAGCGGCCTGGATCTAAAACGCCAGTTGCTGACACTGGAAGGAATTAAATGGCATTAGCTTACAGCCATTGTTCACTTTTGCGGATTTGCTGTTTCTTTTAGCGGAATGGAAGATTTCCCCTATGGCTTCTGTTCTTTGAAGGGAACGGATGACAAGCTGTTTGCAATTGTGAACAGTGTGCTCATGGCTAAAGCCCATGCTTATGTTGGCACGTCTTTTGCACTTTATATAGAGTGGACCTGCACCGTAGGGGGGACTTAATGATGAAGTATAATGTGGCCGTGGTGGGCTGCGGCAATGTCGGCGCCCACGCGATTCAGGCTGTAAACAACGCTCCGGACATGGAGTTGGTGGGAATTGTTGAGGTGGCTGACCTCTGTTCTACCTTAGCCGAAACTTATTCTTGCCCTGTGGCGGACTGCATAAGCAAACTGGACAGGCCTCATGGAGTAATCCTGGCCATTCCCAGCACCTTGATTCCCAGGGTAGCCCCTGAGTACTTGCGGCAGGGCATTGCAACCTCTGATAGCTTTGATATCCACGGGCAGCCCATGCTGGACATGTTGGCCACGCTGGATACCGCCGCCAAGGATGGGGAGGTGGCCTCGGTCAGTGCTGCTGGCTGGGATCCCGGTTCGGATTCACTTATTCGCGCAATCTTTCGCTTTATGGCCCCCCAGGGCATTACCCATACTAACTTTGGTCCCGGCATGAGCATGGGCCATACCGTCGCCGTCAAGAAATATCCTGGAGTTCGGGACGCCTTGGCCATGACCATTCCCGCCGGCAGGGGTGTTCATCAACGGGAAGTGTACGTCCAGCTAGAGTCTGGCGCCGACATAAAGCTTATAGAAGAGCAAATCTGCTCAGATCCTTATTTTATAAACGACAAGACCACCGTCACCCATGTCCAGGACGTTTCCTCCCTCCTGGACATGGGCCACGGGGTCTCACTTCAGCGTAGGGGGGTGGCCAGCGGGGTGCACAACCAGTATCTCGAATTTACCAGCAGCATTACCAATCCCGCTGTCACAGCACAAGTCATGGTTTCCTCGCTGCGGGCAGCCCTCAGGCAGAAGCCTGGCGCTTACGTGTTGCTGGACTTGCCCTTGTTGGATTTCCTTCCCGGTGGGCGGGAGCAGCTAATCAAAGAACTATGCTAGCTGGCTTTCAATGTCGGCGCTTGCGTTGACTTGAAATATATGGTGTTGTCATTTGCAGCAACAAAACCGAGTTAGGAGGTGAGTATGGGAAGCTGAGGTTGTAGGTTCTCGTGCTCTTGCCCAAAGGGTAAACACTAACTATTAATTAGGGGGTTTTTGTGTGAAGAAGTTTTTTGTTCTGATGCTGGTAGCATTGATGGCCGTTTCTGTCCTGGCCGGTTGCACTCCCAAGGAACCAGTTGAAGAAGGTCCTGAGCAGATCTACAAAACCGTGTATTCCAGCGAAGTTACCACATTAAACTACTTAATTACTTCCTCGACGTTGGAATTCGGCATTGCTGCCAACCTCGTCGATACCCTGGTCGAGTATGATCACTTGGGTGTCATCCAACCCTGTCTGGCAGAAAGCTGGGAAATTTCTCCCGATGGTTTGACCTATACCTTTAACATCCGCCAGGGCGTAGGCTGGTTTGACCACGAAGGCAACGAAGTTGCTGAAGTTGTGGCCCAGGACTGGGTAGACTCTCTGCAGTACGTCTTTACCCCGTCCAATGAAGCCGCCAACGCCAACCTCGCTTACAAAGTCATCAAAAACGCCGAGAAATACTATGCTGGCGAAATCAGCGACTTTAGTCAAGTTGGCGTCAAGGCCCCCAGCAAGTATAAGCTGGTTATTACCCTGGAAGAGGCTGTTCCCTACTTCCTGTCCATGTTGGATTACTCGGTATTTATGCCTGCCAATGGTAATACCCTGAGAGAGCAAGGTAGCAGGTTTGGTACCGACAACACCAGGATGCTGTATAACGGCGCTTACATCCTCACCACCTTTGAACACCAGAACAGGCGTGTCTTTAATAAGAACGAAGGATACTGGGACTCCGCCAATGTCCACATTAAAGAGCTTCAGTACCAGTACAACGCCGAATCCGCCACCGTTGCTCCTCAGCTCTACCTGGACGGTGAAATCACCGGCCTAGCCATCAACACTTCCCTCATCGACGAGTGGATGAGGGACCCCGAGCTCAAGCAGCAGGTGCGCCCCAACCGTCCCGGCAACTATTCCTACTGGTATGGCCTGAACTTCATGCCTACCTTTGACGAAGAATATGAACCCGACAACTGGACAGTTGCCGTCAACAACCTGAACTTCCGCAAGTCTCTATTCCACGGCCTCAACCGTTATAACGCCATGTTGACAGCAGAACCCTTCTTCCCCGAGAACAAGCTGAGCAACACCATTACTCCAGCTGGTTTTGCTGATGTCAATGGTAAGGATTACGTCACCTTTGGCAACCTGAACAAATTTGCCACCACCGAACCCTTTGACGAAGCCAAGGCCAAGGAATACCGGGATAAGGCCAAGGCCGAGCTGGAAGGCAAAGTCACCTGGCCCATCAAGGCCCCGATGCCTTATAACACCAGTGGTACCCAATGGCCCCAGCGTGTACAGGTTATCGAGCAGCAGATGGAAAAACTCTTGGGCGCAGACTATATCGACATCGTTCCCACCCCCTATCCTCCCACAGGCTACTTGAATGCCGCCCGCCGCAGTGGCGCGTATGCCTTCCAGGAAATAAACTGGGGTCCTGACTATGCTGATCCCCAAACCTGGACCGACCCCTTCCTTCCCGAGCCTGATGGCTATAAGTACCAGTGGATCGAGCTGACCACCGAAGTGGATGAGAACGGCCGCAACAAGTATGAAGTCTATCAAGAGATGGTCGATGCAGCCAAGGCTGAGCTTGTCGACATGGAGAAGCGCTTTGAGCTCTTTGCAAACGCCGAAGCCTACATCTTTGAAAACGCTTGGGCAATGCCCTATTGCCGCAGTGGTACTGGCTACACCTCTTCCAAGCTTAACCCCTTTGAGTCTCCCTACTCTCCCTTTGGTCTCTCCGGCGAGCGCTTTAAGGGCATGAAGATTCATGAGAAGGCCATGGGCCCTGATGAGTACGCTGTCGAACTGGAAAAATGGGAAAAGGCACGTTCCGAAGCAAAATAAGCTGAATAAATCAGTAAATGAGACCTTCCCCGGTTAATCCCGGGGAAGGGTCCCTTTCTAAGAATATAAAATTGAAAACACCATCTCTTTTTTCGGGGATTTCATATATAGTTAGTAGTTAAAGGAGGGACAGCATGTTAAAGTACTCTATCAAGCGTTTTTTGCAGTCATTAGTCACTCTCTTTATCGTTGTCTCGGTAGTGTTTGTGCTCATGCGCTTTATGCCAGAGGAGGGTTTCCTTGGTCCTAACTACGGCAAGATGGATGAGATGCAAAAGAAAGCCATCCTAGAGAGCATGGGACTGTTGGACCCTATTCCCATTCAACTGAAAAACTTCTATGGCGATCTGCTTAAGGGCGACCTGGGGACATCCATCATCTATCGCCCTCAGGTCCCCGTCACCGAGATAATTGGGCCGAAAATTCCTTTCTCCCTCTTTCTGGGGTGGGCTTCCATGACCATCTCCCTGACCTTGGGCTTTAGCTTGGGTGTGTTCATGGCTCGTTTTAAGAGCGGCTTTCTGGACAAGTTGGGGACCATTTACATCGTCATCATCAACGCCGTTCCTGCGGCAGTCTACTACCTCTTTTTGCAGATTTACGGGCGAAGCCTTCTGAGGTTGCCCATGCTCTTTAACCCCGATAAGCCCATTTCCTGGATATTGCCCATCGTCTCCATGGCCCTGGGCGGCATCGCCGGCAACGCCATGTGGATGCGCAGGTACATGGTGGACGAATTAAACAAGGATTATATTCGCCTGGCCCGGGCCAAGGGAATGCGCAAAAGCGCTGTTATGTTTAAGCATGTCATGCGCAACGCCATCGTTCCCATGGTTCATGGCATACCCGCCTCCATCCTCTTGGTCATGGTGGGCTCACTGTACATTGAGTCCCTCTACTCTGTTCCCGGCATGGGCGGGCTCTTAATTCAGGCGATTCAGCGTCAGGATACTCCACTGGTTCAGGCCCTGGTCTTGATTTTCTCGGCCTTCAGCATCTTTGGTCTCTTCGTAGGCGACGTGCTCATGGCCATGGTGGATCCGCGCATTAAGCTGGGAAGCAAGGAGGGGAGCAGATAATGGCTAACGCTATTAAAAAAGCAGCAGAGAATATCGACGAAACCCTATTTACCTTTGCCAAATATGATGCAAGGGACGCCGAACGCACAGGTTATTCTGACTACTCCTACTGGCGTTCCACTTGGAATGTCTTTATCAAGAATAAAATGGCTCTTACCCTGTTGATTTTTCTGGCACTGGTGCTGACCTTTACCTTTATCCAGCCTTACTTGCCCAACCAAAAACCGCCGACCCTTATTCACAATGACCCAGAAACGGGCATCCAGAGGAGCAACATTCCCCCCGGCGATGAGTTCATCCTGGGCAGTAACAACATCGGCCAGGATCTTTGGGCCAGGATTTGGAGCGGAACCAGGACATCCCTTTTCATCGGTTTTATCGTCGGCATCATTGAATCGGCCATCGGCATCACCATCGGCGCCACCTGGGGTTACGTGCGCTGGCTGGAGCGGCCCATTACCGAAATTTACAACGTACTCAACAACATTCCCTCTACCATAATCATGGTCATGATGACCTATATCCTGCGCCCCAGCATTTCTACCCTGATCATCGCCATGTGTATAACCGGCTGGTTGCCCATGTCCCGGCTCATCCGCAACTTGGTCATAATTATCCGGGACCGGGAATATAACCTGGCCTCCCGTTGCCTGGGCACGCCCACCCATAGGCTTATTGTCAAAAACATCTTGCCTTACCTGGTCTCCGTCATCATGATGCGGATGGCCCTGGCCATTCCCTATGCCATTGGCAGCGAAGTCTTCCTGACCTATATCGGCCTTGGTCTGCCTCTAGAGATTCCCTCCCTGGGCAACCTGGTCAACGAGGGGCGCGCTTTGATGATGGCCAAATCCTTGAGATACCAGTTGATCTATCCCTCAATCATGGTGTCCGCCATCACCATTTCTCGGCTATGCGGCCATGACCGAGACGCCGTGCGTC
>DAIOXA010000001.1:36299-36567 GCA_036758185.1 Bacillota bacterium | reverse complement strand
TAAGACGCCGATCTCCCCCTCCACGGTGCGAGCTATGACCATGTTGACGGATTCCTGAAAAACCCGGCGCTGGGGAGTGACAACAGTCAGAACAAAGGTCTTGTCACTCATAATAAAGCCCCCTATAGAGTTTCGGCTCTTTTGATCACGTCTTCAATGGCGCCCACCATGTAGAACGCTGCTTCAGGTAGATCATCATGCTTGCCGTCTAAGATTTCCCGGAAGCTACGGATGGTTTCCTTTAGAGGCACATAGACCCCGGGAGTTC
>DAIOXA010000001.1:33544-36289 GCA_036758185.1 Bacillota bacterium | reverse complement strand
GTAAAGATTTCCGCCACAAAGAAGGGCTGGGAGAGGAAACGCTGAATCTTCCTGGCTCGGGATACGGTGAGCTTATCGTCGTCGGAGAGCTCATCCATACCCAGGATAGCGATGATATCCTGCAACTCTTTGTACCTCTGCAACACGCCCTGGACTTCCCGAGCGACCTGGTAATGCTCTTGCCCCAGGATCTGGGGATCCAGAATTCTGGAGGAGGACTCCAGGGGATCGACGGCGGGGTAAATACCCAGTTCGGAAATAGCTCGGGACAGATAGGTGGTGGCGTCCAAGTGGGCAAAGGTCGTAGCTGGCGCAGGGTCGGTGGGGTCATCGGCAGGGACATAGATGGCCTGAACCGAAGTGATAGAGCCTTTGGTTGTGGAGGTGATGCGCTCCTGAAGCTGGCCCATCTCGGTCTGCAGTGTGGGTTGGTAGCCTACTGCGGAGGGCATCCGGCCCAAGAGGGCCGAGACCTCGGAGCCAGCCTGGGTAAAGCGGAAGATGTTATCAATGAAGAGGAGGACGTCCTGGCCCTCTTTATCCCGGAAGTATTCAGCCAGGGTGAGGCCGGAAAGGCCAACCCGGAGACGCGCTCCCGGCGGTTCATTCATCTGGCCAAAGACCATGGCGGTCTTGTCGATAACTCCGGATTCGCGCATTTCGTTCCAGAGGTCGTTCCCTTCCCGGGTTCTTTCGCCAACACCGGCAAAGACTGAATAGCCGCCGTGCTCATAGGCGATGTTGCGAATTAACTCCATAATCAAGACTGTCTTGCCGACACCGGCGCCGCCAAAGAGACCGACCTTACCGCCTCGGGAATATGGGGCCAAAAGGTCGATGACCTTTATCCCCGTCTCCAAAACCTCGGTGGCAGGGCGCTGATCCTCAAAGCTGGGTGCAGGGCGATGAATAGGCCAGTACTCTTCCCCCTGGACTTCTTCACCCTCGTCAATGACCTGCCCAAGGACATTGAGCAGCCTACCCAAGGTAGCACGTCCCACGGGAACGGTGATGGGGCCTCCGGTATCCAAGACCTCTGCCCCCCGGGTCAGACCATCGGTCAGAGACATGGCGACGCAGCGGATAATATTTCCTCCCACATGGTGCATAGTCTCCAGAACTATCTCCCTGCCGTCGGCTAGGGTGACCTTCAGAGAATTATAAATATCAGGCAGTTTGTCTTCAAACTTGACATCGACGACAGGTCCGATAACCTGTACGACTTTTCCTGTATTCAAAAGGCGTTTCCTCCTTCCTATCCTTCCAGAGCCTGGGCGCCGTTGACAACCTCCAAGATTTCCTGGGTAATAGCAGTCTGACGGGCCCTATTATACGATAATGTTAGCTTGTCAATTACTTCATCGGCATTATCGGTGGCGGACTTCATGGCAGTCCTCTGAGCCCCCAGTTCCGAAGCCTTGGCCTCCAAGAGGCCCTGGTAGAGCAAACTCGTGATATAGCGGGGAAGCAAATTGTCCAGAACGGCTTCGGGGGAGGGTTCATATAGGTACAAGCTGGGACCGGCCTCTTCTTGGCCCAGGCCTATTACCGGCAAGAGTTGCATGATCTGGGGCTTGTGGCTTAGGACACTAGTAAATTCCGTGTAGATCATGTGTAGCGACCCAAAGATCCCCAGGTCGAAGTTGCTAAAGAGAGGGGCTAAAATGCTGGCGGCATCATTATATGTGGGGTCCTCAAACTTTAGGCCATACTCGCCAATCAGTTCAAATCCTCGCTTGCCCATGAACTCTTTGGCCTTGCGACCAATTACAGTGACCGGCCCCGGGTTTTCCTGGATGGTTTCCCGGGCAAAGCGCAGGACATTGGCATTATATGCGCCACTTAAGCCTCGGTCGGCTGCGATGACGATGTACGCCGGAGGGCCGTCCTTAGCCTCCAACAAAGGACTGCTGGCATCGTTACCCGCCATGATGATTCTGGACATTACTTGGGCTAATTTGGTTGTATAGGGCCGAGCGGCGATGACATTGACCTGAGCCCGACGCAATTTTGCCGCTGCCACCATCTCCATGGCCTTGGTAATCTGCTGGATGCTCTTTACACTGGTGATGCGACGCTTGATGTCGCGGGTATTATTGCCCATCTCAGCACCCCCTTAGGCCACAAATTGCTCTTTGAATTCCAGAATCGCCTGTTTCAGCGCTGTTTCTGTATCGTCGTCCAGTTCGCCAGTTTCACTGATGTTAGCAACTAGCTTAGGTTGATGTTGCTCGATAAAGCGATGAAACTCCTGTTCAAATCTGGCGATATGCTCCATCCCTACATCATCCAAATAACCGTTGACGGCAGCATAGATTATCATGACCTGCTGAGAAACAGGCAGGGGGGCGTATTGGCCCTGTTTGAGGATTTCGGAGATTCGTCGACCTCGGTTGATCCTGGCCTGGGTGGTCTTATCCAAATCGGTGCCGAACTGGGCAAAGGCCTCTAATTCCCGGAACTGGGCCAAGTCCAAACGCAGGCGGCCGGCGACTTTGCGCATAGCTTTATTCTGGGCGCTTCCCCCTACCCTGGATACCGAAAAGCCAACGTTAATAGCAGGGCGGACACCGGCAAAGAAGAGGTCGGTCTCTAGGAAAATCTGCCCGTCAGTTATGGAGATGACGTTGGTGGGAATATAGGCAGAGATGTCCCCAGCCTGAGTCTCAATGATGGGCAGTGCAGTTAGCGAACCGCCGCCCCGGTCTTCGTCCAGCTTTGCCGCCCGCTCTAGGAGGCGGGAGT
>DAIOXA010000001.1:20908-33534 GCA_036758185.1 Bacillota bacterium | reverse complement strand
AGACATCGCCGGGGTACGCTTCCCTGCCCGGTGGGCGCCGTAGCAACAGGGACATTTCTCTATAAGCGACGGCGTGCTTGGACAGATCATCATAGACCAGCAGGACGTGCTTGCCATTGTACATCAAGTGCTCGCCCATAGCGCAACCGGCGTAGGGGGCTATGTACAGCATGGGCGCAGGCTCGCTGGCAGTGGCCACAACGACGGTTGTGTAATCCATGGCGCCAGCCTTGCGCAAGGTATCTACCACCCCGGCCACAGTGGAGTTCTTTTGGCCGATGGCAACATAAATGCAATAGACATCAGAGTCCCTCTGATTGATGATGGTATCAATGGCCACCGCGGTCTTGCCGGTGCCCCGGTCACCGATGATCAGTTCCCGTTGGCCGCGGCCGATGGGAACCATGGAGTCCAGGGCCTTGAGGCCAGTCTGAAGGGCTTCATGAACGGGCCTTCGCCGGGTCACCCCAGGGGCAGGACTCTCGATATTGCGGTAGTCTTCAGCCTCTATGGGCCCCTTGCCGTCCACAGGCTGGCCCAGAGCGTTGACGACGCGGCCAATTAGTCCAGGCCCTACCGGCGCCTGGGTAATCCGCCCCGTCCGCTTTACTGTATCGCCCTCCTTTATCCCGGTATAATCTCCCAGGATAACAGCGCCGACGTTATCCTCTTCTAGGTTGAGGACCATACCGAAGATGGAGTTGGGGAACTCCAGGAGTTCACCGGCCATGGCCTTCTGCAGTCCATGGATGCGGGCGATACCATCACCAGTGTATACTACTGTTCCCATCTCCGAGATATCAATATCGGCGCGATAGCTTTCTATTTGTTTTTTGAGGATGCTACTTATCTCTTCAGGTTTTATTTGCACAGAAATGTCACCTCTCTTGCTATTTCTGGGCCAGGGAGCGCCCAAGACGCTCTAGCCGACCCTTGAGGCTACCATCTATTATCTTGCCATCGATGTTGACGCTAAATCCCGCCAACAATGATGGATCAACTTCTAAGTCTATTATGACATCCTTGGCCCCGGAAATTCGTATGAGCTTGGCCCGCAACTTTTGAAACTGCTCTTCCTTAAGGGGATGAGCGGATTTGCAGCTGGCCCGGGCGCGACCGGAAGCTTGGTCATCCAGGTTTCGATACTCTTCGGCCAGGTCCGGAATAATGGAGATTCTGCCCTTGTCCAAAACCAGGTTAAACAAATTAGTCAGGTATTCACCAAACTGAAGACCACCGGCAATCCCCGTCAGTATCTCGCGCTTGCGGTCCAAACTCACCCTGGGGCTGGTCATTAAGACCCGGAATTCTGCGTTATCTTGCCAAATCTCAGCCATTGCCTCCAGCTGTTGTAGGATATCCTGGTTGATATTATTAGTGCGGGCGAGGGAATGTAGGGCCTCGGCATAGCGCTTAGCTACTGTATTTTTCATAGGACAGATCCAACTCCTCCAGGACTTGGTCGATAATCTTATCCTGGTCCACTTCGCTTACCGAATGGGCCAGAAGCTTTTCTGCAACTGCCACTGACAGCGATGCAATCTCGGTGCGCAACTGCTCCACAGCCTTGGCCTGTTCCTGGCCAATCTCAATCTTTGCCCGCTCTAGCAGAGCCGCGGCTTCAGCCTGGGCTTTGGCTATTAGTTCTTCCCGGCGCTCATCAGCTTGAGCGACGCCAGCCTCGATAATCTTGGCCGCCTTGTCCTTACCCTGGGCTAGCATCTGCCTGTGTTCTTCTAGTAGGACCTTGGCTTCTTCCTTGTCCCGCTTGGCATTGTCCAAATCATCGTAAACCATTTGCCGGCGTTTTTCTAACATCTCACTCACAGGTTTAAGGAGCAGCTTGCGCAGGATAAAAAATAACACGAATAGGTTGACGACAGTTGCAAAAAAGGTAAATGGTGTGAAATCCAGCATTGTTGATCGCCTCCTTCCCGGAATACATGAAAAGGGGAAATGGGCCTCCCCATTCCCCATTCTGTTAGCCGATTAGCCTGTTGGCCAAGTTAATTAAGATCAAGGCGATGATCAAAGAGTAGATACCTGTGGTTTCAGCTACAGCCTGGCCTAGGAGCATGGTTACAGTAATATTACCTCGGGCTTCGGGCTGACGGCCTACAGCTTCGGTGCCTTTGCCGGCGGCATAGCCCTGTCCAATCCCCGGGCCGAGACCAGCAATCATGGCAATACCGGCGCCCAGCACTGCAAAGGCTGCCACAGTTAAAGTAGTGTGTTCCATCAATTAACTCCTCCTATAAATTCCTTTTAATCACTCTGCTGCTAAAGAGATGAATACCATGGTCAACATTGTAAAGATGAAAGACTGCAATAGCCCTGAAAAGAGGTCAAAGTAAATGCTGGCAATTGCCGGTACAAACAGTGCCACTGCACCGGATATCATTGCCATAATTACAGAGCCTCCGATTAAGTTGCCAAACAGACGCATGGATAGGGACACGGGCTTAGCCAATTCGCCAATTATGTTCATGGGCAGAAATAGAATGAAGGGTTGCGCCAATCCTGTTATATGCCCCCATCCATTGGCGCGAATGCCGTAAAAGTGAATGCCTACAAAGGTAATAATTGCAAAGGCGGCCGTAACATTTAAATCGGCAGTGGGGGGGCGAAACCCAAAAACGCCCATGAGATTCATTGAGGCAATTAATATAAATAGAGTCGCCATGTAGGGCATAAAACCCTTAAGCTTTTCACCCATGGTGGACGTGACAAAACTCTGAAAACCATCGACGAGAAACTCGATGGCATTTTGTACTTTGCCCGGATATAGCTCCATCTTGCGCCGGAGGACAAGAGCCAGGCCAATCAACACTGCCATTGCTATCCATGTGTTAATAACGGATTCCGTAACTGCTAGCCTAAAGAGAGTAAATACCGTCCTGGGTCCTTCCAGTATTTGGTCCATCCTTTGTCACCTCTTTTCCGCTGAGGCAAAATCAAGCAGGCTTCGAATATGGGTGCCGAGGAAAGCTATCACTGCTTCACCCAAAATTGCAACTTTTATCAGGAGCAAACCGACAACAGCAGCGTACAGGTTCATGCTTGGGTTACTATTCACCGACCAAAGGACAAGGATAGTGAGGGTATAGCGGATTATGTAGCGGATTACAGCCTGAACCCGAGCAGCATGGGGAGATAAATCCAAGAGTTTGATAATACCCAGGGCCAGCAAACGAAAGTTGAGGATGGAGACAAAACATCCTACCAACACACTCAGGGCAGCGGGCCAACGCCCGGAAAGGGCAGCCAACCCGGCTAACACCAAGGCGATTACAGCCGCTCGAAATATAACCTGTCTCTGTGTGGCGGCAACTAAATCCATTGACTTTCACTCCCAGAACTTCTTGACCATGGTGTACACAGAAATGGCGCCTGCGCCAATGCCGACCAGAATCCCAGCCACCGGCCAAAATTCACCGTCGACTAAGTTACCCAACCGCCAGCCCAGCCAAACTGGCACGACCATTGTCAAGCCGATGCCAGTAACCAGGGACAAGTAGCGGAGAATCTCTACCCAGTCTCTCGGCTTCATTTTCCCACCCCATAACGGACATTATACTTCACAGCAACCCGTTTTGCAACTTCAAATTGCCCTTATGCCTGCCCGCTCTTGGCCCTCCAAAAGACTTCAATCTTGTCCCCAGATCTTAAGGGGCTAGTAAAATCTGCCTCGACCCCATTTAAAATGAGCTCAGGTATTCCCCGGGTTGCATAGTAGTCGATGTCAGCCTGAGCCAAGGCGTTTATAAGCGATGCCTTGTCCTGGGAGAGAATGTAATGCCGACCGTTTACCGTTACCGAAATCGAACCCGAATCGGGGGTGGTCACCTTCTGACTGGCCGCCGCCCTCAAACTGATGACCGAGTCACTAGTAAAGGCTGTGGTTGAATGGGCATTGATGCCATCCACCTTAACCTCCAGCTGGGTTAAGTCCAGATCCATCATCGTTGCCAACTCTCCAATATTGGCGGGGGGCCGAATCTCAACATTGTCACCGGGCTGGATGAGGGTATCCTCTGTTGCCGGCAGGCCATTTATCCATTGCACCAGAGGCAGCTGGAGCATGCTATCATTGACCATAACCTGGATGGGTTGGAACTCTGCTGCGATTTCCCCCAAGGTGACCCTGGGGGCCTCGGCGTCAATCCCTGGGCGAACCTCAACCCGATCCCCGGATATGATTTCGGTATCTAAGGTGGCGGCGGCAGCGTTGACCTGGATTGTCCCCGCATGCCCCATTTGGCCAGTCAGGGTTTGGGATTGGCCGTTTAAGACAAAGGTAATGTCCCTTGTGCCCGCTCCCAGGGCTGTGCTTATGTCCATGCCGCTGTGTATCAGGGCTTGAGCCACTGAGGTCTTTTGCACATTGACGAGGCGAACTTCTCGACCATTAACCAGCACGTCGATATAGTGTTCATTTCGGGACTTGAGGGCAGTGAGGGCAATTCCCAAAGGGGTAACCGCTTCTGGACCCGTCAGCTCTTCTCCGCTAAAACTGACCCCTTCAAGATTGGCCTGGGTGCGAATGCCAATTCGCTCTGGTGGCAAGTCCAGGTGTAGGGCCAGGTAATCCTGAAGTAAGGGCGTGAGGCTTCCTCCGCCGGCACAGAAGACGGCGGCGGGAGAGTCGCCGCCATTGTTGTCCCTGACGGTTTTGGCCAGTGCCATGGCCAATCTTTCTACCCCTGGTTGTATTACCGACACTATACTCTGACGCTCTTCCCGGTATTTATTGCCCAGGACATCGCAAAACTCCACTTGCTCCTGTTCAGTCAGGGCCAGCTTTACTGCCTCGGCGGTGTTGAAATCCAAGAGATAGTGCTGGGCTATTATCTCGGTAATTTCATCTCCGGCCATGTCCACCATCCCATAAGATATGATGGTCCCCTCCCGGCTGACGGCGATGTCAGATGTCCCTGCACCGATATCCACCAGGGCCAGGTTGAGGGAACGAAAGTGGGGGGGAACAGCAACCGCCATGGCGGCGATGGGTTCAAGGGTCAAACTGCCCACTTCCAACCCTGCCTTATCCAGGGCGCTAAACAAGCTGTCCACTACCACCTGGGGTAAAAAGGTGGCTATGATCTCTACACCAACACTATTCCCCCTCTGACCCAGGGGGTTTATTATTTTCATGCCATTGAGGAAATAAGAGACGGGACTATAACCCACACAATAGAGGGACTCCTTTTCCCGGGCCATCTCTTCCCTGGCCTTAGCCAACACCAAGACTTCCAAGCTGTGGAGTTCTTGCTCGGTAATTTCTTGGGAGGCAGGGAAGTTCAGCTCTGCCTCGGTCCTAAGGGTTGTCAGGGCGCGGCCCGCAGCGGCAATGGCTACCCTCTCCAGGGTGCAGCCCGCCTTTTCTTCCAGGGTTTCTTTGACCTGGGTGAGGATGGCACTTACCTGACTCACATCATGAATCTGTCCGTCCAACATGGCCCGAAGGGGATGCCTCTGAATAAAGTGGTGTTCAACCCTTACTCCGCCGGAGTCAGTAAAACGGCAGAGCAGGCCAATCACCGACCTCGTGCCAATATCTATCGCAAATACACAGTCTTTCATTGCGCCACCCCCTAAGAGATAATTCGACCAAAGCTATTGTCATTCCTGCCGGTTGCCGCCAGAACCCCATAAAGATCCTAGGGCTGCCATGGCGCCCAAGAGCAAGGGCAAGTAGTAAGTTACCACCCGCCAAGAAAGGATAAAGATACCCAACACACCCCTGGGTACTACCCCTTGGTATACCCCCGCCATGGCTAGTTCCAGGGCGCCACTGGCTCCAGGAACGGGAATGAAGGGCAGGGCCAGGGTGAGGGAAAACTGGCGACTGATGAGCAGGGCTGGGTCGACGCTTACACCCAGCCCCCTGGCCAGAACCGGCAGCATGGCAAACCAAGTAAACCAATATCCCAGGCTGAGGAGGGCAATCCCCACCAAGGTCAAAGCCCCCCGCTTCCACATGATCCTTAGCCCCTTGTCGAATTCCTTGGCCTCCATCTCCAGGCGCTGTTGCCATTTACTTAAGCTCCCTCGACGCCAACGCTGGGGCAGCTTGGTAAATAGACCGTGCAGGAGGCGGGGAAAGAGGACATAGGTAGCGCTGATAACCGTGGTTGCAGCAAAAACCAAAGCCACAACTGTGAAGAGATCCCCGGTTATCGGGCCAAACTGGACTCTGCCCCGGGCCAAACCAAAGAGCCATATTATCCCCGTCAAAAAAACCAGTTTTGTGACGAAGTTGCGGACAATTGCTGCAGCAAGGGAAGCGCCTAAATTCAGGCCGGCTTTGTTGTACATATAGGTCAGAGCCGGCAGTTCACCCATACCCATGGGCGTAACTAGGTTAGCAAAAGTAACGCTTAGAAAGATCAGGCAGCCCCGGATCCAAGGGATAGTAGCGCCCATGGCTCGAGCCACCAGGCGAATTCGCAGGCCCTCTAGACCAATGGAGATAAATAGTAACCCTAAGGCCCGCACTAAAAACCTGGGTTGTAATAAACCCAGGTTGGCCAGTGTGTCCTCATCAATGGTCTTCCAAACCAAGACCAAGGCAACAGCGATGCTCAGGGAAAGGGAAAGGCTCAAACCTCGGCGCCAGTTAAACCGCATCAGAGTCCCCCCTATTCGGAGAAGGGAACTAGGTCTAGTTCCGCCTGGTCCATCAATTCGACACTAAGAGTATCGGGATATTCTCCGGCAAATATTACCTTAATGATTCCGGCATTGATGATCATCTTGGCACAAGTTATGCAGGGCTGATGGGTAACATAGAGGGTCGCCCCGGCAATGGCAATGCCATGGAAAGCGGAATGGACGATGGCATTCTGTTCAGCGTGTAGCCCCCGGCACAACTCCTGACGCTGGCCAGAGGGGATCCCCATCTTCTCCCGGAGGCAACCCACATCTAAGCAGTGATCAAGCCCCCGGGGCGATCCGTTGTAGCCGCTGCTGAGAATACGCTTGTCTCTAACCAAGACAGCCCCCACCTGCCTACGCAGACAAGTGGAGCGGGTGGCCACCACCCGAGTTATCTCCATAAAATAACTGTCCCAGCTAGGGCGGCTCATTTTGTCCCAAATAACCTGTCGCCGGCATCGCCTAAACCGGGGACAATGTACGCATGTTCATTAAGGCCTTGATCGACGGCGGCTACAAAGATCTCGACATTGGGGTGTTGCTTTTGCACCCTTTCAATTCCTTCGGGGGCAGCAATCAGAGCCATGAGGCGAATGTTGACAGCTCCCCGCTCCTTGAGAAAGTCAATGGCTGCGCATGCGGAACCGCCGGTCGCTAACATGGGATCGACGATAATGAAGTCCCGCTCGGCGATGTCACCGGGAAGTTTGCAGTAGTATTCCACAGGTTGGAGGGTGTCAGGGTCACGGTATACACCGATATGCCCCACCTTGGCGGCAGGGATTAATTTTAGCATGCCGTCTACCATGCCCAAGCCGGCCCGGAGGATAGGAACGATGCCAATCTTCTTGCCAGAAAGGGTTTTGGTCATGGCCTTACAGACGGGGGTTTCGATTTCGGTATCCTGGAGGGTTAAATCCCTGGTTACCTCATAGGCCATTAGCATGGCAACCTCTTCTACCAGTTCCCGAAATTCCTTGGGACCGGTATCTTTGTCGCGAATATAGCTTAGCTTGTGCTGGATCAATGGGTGATCAAAGACGAAGACTTTGCTCATATTGTGTCCTCCCAATTATCAGTATAAGGGGAATTGACTGCAGAGTGCAGCGACGCCGCTGCGGGCCTGGGAATGAATATCTTGATTCTCGGGGTTTTTCAGGGTCATGGCCATGATTTCCCCGATTTCACACATTTCCATGCGCCCCATACCTCTGGTGGTAACCGCCGAAGTCCCAATGCGAATGCCACTGGTGACAAAGGGACTCTCGGTCTCAAAGGGAATGGTGTTCTTGTTAACAGTAATACCGATGCTGTCCAAGAGCTTTTCGGCATCCTTACCGGTTATATTGATGTTGCGCAGATCCACCAGCATCAGATGGGTGTCGGTTCCGCCCCCGGACAGATTGAGACCGTTTTCCTTCAAGGCTTGGGCCAGAGCCTTGGCATTGGCGCAAACCTGTTGGATGTACTGCTTAAATTCTGGCTGGGCTGCCTCCCTAAAAGACACGGCCTTGGCGGCGATGACATGCATCAGGGGCCCACCCTGCAAGCCGGGGAATACTGCCTTGTCGATGGCCTTGGCAAATTCCTTTTGGCAAAGGATCATGCCACCCCGGGGGCCGCGCAGGGTCTTGTGGGTGGTGGTGGTGACATAGTGGGCATAGGGGACTGGGTTGGGGTGCGCCCCTGCCGCCACCAAGCCGGCGATATGGGCCATATCCACCAACAGGAGAGCATCGACTTCATCGGCAATCTCCCGGAAGCGAGGGAAATCTAAGGTGTAAGGGTAAGCGCTGGCCCCAGCCACTATTAGGCGAGGTTTTACCTCCCTAGCCACTTTGGCAACTTGGTCATAGTCGACCTTTCCGCTGCCATCTACGCCATAGGCGTGAAAGTTAAAATACAGGCCGGAAATATTTACCGGGCTACCATGGGTTAGGTGACCACCGTGGGATAAATTCATACCCAAGACGGTGTCGCCAGGCTTCAGCGCCGCCAAGTATACTGCCAGGTTGGCCGAGGCGCCGGAGTGGGGCTGGACATTGGCGTGGTCTGCACCGAACAGAACTTTGGCCCGGCTGCGTGCCAGGTTTTCGGCCTCATCTACGACATGGCAACCACCATAGTAGCGCTTGCCGGGATAACCTTCGGCATACTTGTTGGTCAGAACCGAACCCTGGGCTTCCAGTACGGCGGGGCTGACAAAGTTCTCAGAGGCAATTAGTTCCAGATGTTGCTGCTGCCTCTCCAGTTCTCGCTCCAGCACCGATAAAATCTCTGGGTCCACTCTGTCCAGTGTTCTTTCCATTTGTACCACTCTCCCTCTACTTATCTGGGTAATACGCTCTCTTGCCGCCGATTAACTTGGGCCTCGTCCTGGCACACACCACAATTGCCCGGCCAATGTGGGTCGTCGGGATGCGGACCGGTACCACCACCGGCCTGAGATGCATGCCAATTAGGGTGCTGCCGATGTCTATTCCCGCCCTGCCCCGGGCGGCGAGGTGCTCAACTACTACGGGATCTTCCAACTGTTCCATGGCTTGGGCGGCCATGGCCCCACCTGCTACGGGATGGGGGATTACTGTTACTTCATCCAGGTCATGGGCACGGGCAGCCACGCGCTCCAGCACCAAGGCACGGTTAAGATGCTCGCAACTCTGGAAGACTGGTTGGAGTTCTTTGCTTCGACAGAAGTTCAAGATCTCCTCCACTAAAGCTGAGGCCACTTCAGTGCTGGAAGCAGTGCCAATTAGTTTGCCAATGACCTCGCTGGTGCTACAGCCGATGACCAAAAGGTCCTTTGATTGCAGTCTGGCGTGCTCCGCCAAGTCCTGCAATACCTGTCTCATCTGTCCCCTTATTTCCTCAGTCACCGGCCAAATTCCTCCTCTAAGGCGGCAATTTTGGCAAGTCGCCGTTGGTGACGCTCACCCTCAAAGGGGGTGGCTAGAAAAATCTTTACTATCATCTTGGCCAGTTCTGAACCCAATACCCGCTGGCCCAAAGTGAGCATATTGGCATTGTTGTGGGCCCTGGCCATTGTGGCAGAAAAGCAATCATTGCAGTTGGCAGCCCTAATTCCCTTAATTTTGTTGGCGGCAATGCTCATACCAATGCCGGTTCCGCACACTATAATGCCCAAATCACAAGTGCCTCCCGCCACTGCCCCAGCCGCTGCACCAGCCAAATCGGGGTAATCCACAGACTCCTCCGAAGGGGCGCCAAAATCCTGGTAACTGTGGCCCAACTGGTTGATTACTCCCTTTAACTCCTCCTTGAGCTTAAAACCGCCATGGTCGCTTGCCAATGCTACTTTCATCCCTCTTACCTCCTGTATGTAGTTCCTCAGCTTCATAGCCACTATGGTTACCGCCCCTTCAATTTCCTGGCGCGTAGCCCCGTACTCCTCCTGTCCCCCTCCGAAGGGGTCCGCGATATCTTTGTCCCCACCCCAAGCATAATTCCCCAACGTACTAACCTTGTTTGCCGCCTGAGGAAAAAGCTGCTCCAAGCTTTCCTTGTGCTCTGCCGTCATGGTCAGGATCAGGTCCGCTGCGCCAATAATCTCGGCGTCGGCCAACCTAGCTAGATGTCCATCCAAGTCCAGGGACTGTAAGACCTTGCGGGAACCCGGAGACGCGGGGCTGCCAGGGAAGGCGGCAATACCCGCCGAGGCCACTTCGACACCTTCTACCCCCAGCCTTGTCAGTTCCCTCCGTAGCAATACTTCTGCTAGGGGGCTGCGACAAGTATTGCCGGTACAGACAAAGAGGACTTGCACTGTATCACCCCTCAAAAAGCATATGTACAGCCAGGATAATCAACACACAACCGCCAATAAGCTCGCAGCGTTCTCCCATCATCTTGCCTATATAATTGCCAAATGTCAGTCCCACCGCGCTCATGACGGCGCTAAAGATCCCAAAGGTTAAGGCCGTAGCGTACATGCTATAGCCAAAGGCGCCCATGCTGAATCCCACCGAAAGTGCATCGATGCTGACTCCGGTAGCTAACATTATCAGGGGAAAGCCTGCCAGCTTCCACTGACAAGCGGCTTCTTCCTTGGCCCCCAAGCAGCCCTTAATCATCCTAGCACCGATAAAGGCCACAATCCCCGCACCCAGCCAACGGGCGATGTCCCCGGCAATTATACCAAAGTAGTGACCCGCCGCAGCCCCAATTAGGGGCATTCCCACATGGAAGATGCCTATGACCAGGCTTACCCTGACTACTTCCCTCCACCTTATCCCCCTTAGGCCTATCCCCACAGATAGGGACATGGCATCGGCCCCCAGGGCAGCGGCCATCAACAGTAAGGGCAGAAGCTGGCGGGAGGCGCCATTAGCTAGCGCCGCCAAATCCCAAGTCCAGACAATTACCCTGTTGACCAGGATGATGAAGAGTAAGACGATTATAAATATTAGGCTCTTCCGCGATAGGCTGAACCTCATGCCATTACCTCCTCTGAGACACCCCCTAGGGTTAGGCTTTTTTCTCATACTTAGTCATCAAGAAGGAAGCAATTACGGCAGTGAGGGGTACGGCTATCAAGAGGCCAAAGCTTCCGGCCAGGGAGCGGACTATCTCGGTAGCAACCAAGTCCATATTGATTATGCTCATGTACTTCAAATTGTTAGCCATAAACAGCAAGAGTAGGGGCAAAGAACCCCCGGCATAGGCCAAAATCAGGGTATTGACCATTGTCCCCAGCACATCCTTGCCCACATTAAATCCTGACCGAAAAAGCCCCTTGAAAGCCAGTAGTGGGTTGGCGCGCTTTACTTCAACAATGGCAGAGGAAATGGACATTGCCACGTCCATGACTGCCCCTAGGGCGCCGATGATAATCCCCGAAAACAAGAGACCTCGCATATCTATATTAAAATCCAAATCGGCAAAGTACAACATCTGTGCTTCCTCACTGAACCCGGTAAGTTGGGCAGCATCGCCAAAGATCCAGGCGACTAACCCTGCCGTCAACACTCCACCAATGGTGCCCACCATGGCCGCGGCGGTCTTGGTGTTGATTCCGCCAACAATTAACAAGGTGACCACAGTGATTAGACTAGTGAAGAACACGGTGAGCAGCAGGGGATTGTACCCCTGCAGAACTAAGGGAAGCAGCCAGTGCAGGATGACAAAACCCATCAGAAGCAAAGTTACAATTGCCTTTATCCCCTTGACCCGGGCAATTAAAACTACCATAAAGACAAATACCGCTGCTAATATATATATGTATCTGTCCCGAGCGATACCGTTAAGATGCACATTCTGCAAGCGCCCTTGGTTCAGCTCCAGGAGAAGGATGACCTGGGCCCCTTCCTTTACCTCCAAGTCCCGATAGGGATTACCAGTAAAGGTATTCTCGACTTCCTCGACATGGCCTTGGAATTTGCCCGTCAGTATTTCCACTGTCAGCAGTTGGCGCCCCTGGAAGAACCAATCATTTTCTATTTCTTCATACTCCGATACCGATAGAACCTTCCCCCGAGCATCTTCAGTGACATATTCGGGGTACCAATCCTCTGATTCTGTCTGAGCTCCGACGTCCCCGGAAAAGGCCAAGAGGGGTAGAAGCAAGCCCACCGCCGTCGCTATCCAAAATCTCTTCATTCTACACATCCTCCTTAAGCTTACAGGCTGAACACAAACCATAAAACTTGAGGTGGTGACCAAGAATAGAAAAATCATTATCCGCCTCAATTTTATGCTCCAGCTCTTCTAATAAATCCACCGGGACCTCAATTACTTTATCGCAGCTATTGCAGACCAGGTGATGGTGATGATGATCCTCATCGGCCACCTCAAAGCGGCTACGGTTATCCCCAAATTGAAGTTTATGAACTATACCGACGCCTGCCATCAGTTCCATAGTTCTGTACACTGTGGCCAGTCCGATTTTGCTCCCCCCCGCCTGCAATATCCCGTGGAGTTCCTCGGCGCTGAGGTGCCGACTTTGGGTACCG
>DAIOXA010000001.1:12761-20898 GCA_036758185.1 Bacillota bacterium | reverse complement strand
CACTTGTAGCCATACTCAGCAAATTTACTGCGGACCCTGCTGACTAAGTCGACCACCGTCATCCCCCCTTGGATTAGCTTATTCATCTCTATTTTGTATAATTATACTGATAGTGTCAAAGCAGTGTCAAACAGAAAAGGGGCGCCGGCGGCCCCTAAAAATCTCCCAATACAACCTGGGCAATATTGGTGGCGTGATCGCCGATGCGCTCAAAGTTAGCGATGATGTCCAGGTAGAGAACCCCGGAGGGCGGGAAGCAGCGTCCCTCATTGATTCGCCCTACATGGCGCTGACGCAGCCGCTTTTCCATCCGGTCTATTTCATTGTCGTCGATGAGGACCTCCCGGGCCAAGGCAATATTTTTGGCCCTGTAGGCGGCAATGGCCTTGGCAATCATATTGCGAACCTTGGTGTACATATCTTTTAGTTCTTCCAAGGCCGACTCAGAGAAGGGATAGCTACCCTCGATTTTTTCACGAACCAAGGACGAGATATTCTCGGCATGGTCGCCGACTCTCTCAATATCATTGACGGCATGCAGGTAGCTTGCCAAGAGACGGCTTTGATCCCTGGTTAGACCGTGCTGGGCCAAGTTGGCCAAGTATACTGATATGTCCTTTTCGAGCTGGTCCACAACACCTTCTTTGCGTTCAATTGCCTTGAGAATGTTGACATCACTTTTTATCAGCATGTTCATGGCGTCATCAATCATATCCAGAGTGAAGTCAGCCATGCGTCCAATTTCCCGCTCGGCAGCCCCTAGAGCCAGGACAGGGGTTTTGAGCAGGTTTTTGTCTAAGTACTTGGGTCCCGCCTCGATGATGTCTTCCTTACCGGGCGCCAGCCGATTAATCAGGCTTACATAGGGCGTAACAAATGGCAAGAACAGCAGTGTATTTATAAGGTTAAACAATGTATGCCCCCAGGCCACCTGGCGGTCTACTGAGCTGCTCAAATGCTGGATCAGGTCGGTAAAGGGACTTAAAGCTACAATAAAGATTATTGCCCCGATGGTATTAAAGAGCACATGAGCAATGGCTGCCCGCCGAGCATTGATACTGGTACCTATGCTGGCCAGAAGGGCAGTGACGCAAGTACCAATATTGGACCCCACGACCAGTGCCATTGCCGAGTTCAGATCCAGCATGCCCTGCTGGGTCAGGACGATAACAATGGCCGTGGTAGCGCTACTGCTTTGAATAATGCCGGTGAAGAGCATGCCCGCCAGAACCCCCAGCAGCCTATACTGGCCCAACATGGCCAGTGTCTCTAAGACGCCAGGATATTCCTGTAGGGTCGCCAGCTCTCTACCCATAATTGAAATGCCCAGAAAGAGGATTCCAAAACCGAGAATGCCCTGGCCAATGCTGCGGTAAACACGCTTTTTGACAAATAAAAACATGACTACACCAACGGCAATAGCCGGCAGGGCAATATCACTTATATTAAAGGCGACAATCTGACCGGTAACAGTAGTGCCGATATTGGCGCCCAGGATTACCCCAACTGCGCGAGTTAGATCCATCAACCCAGCATTGACAAACCCCACCACCATGACAGTGGTGGCGCTGCTACTTTGGATTACGGCGGTAACGCCAGCACCGGTTAGAATCGCCGCGAACCTGTTAAAGGTCAGCAATTCTAGCACCCGCCGCAATTTATCTCCAGCGGCCTTTTCTAGGCCTTCGGACATAAATTCCATGCCCAGAATAAATAAGCCCAGTCCACCCAGGACACTGATTATCATTTGTGCGGTCATCAATCAGCCTCCATTCCCTGCGACACCTTCCGTGCAAATACAATATTATCGGAGCGGGAAATGCTTGTCAACTCAGGCGGTACCCCCCCTAAGCAAAGAAAGCAGGGGCCAGTACAGAGCCCCCGATATCCATTTTAGCGATTTCTGTAGTCCTCTATAGCCGCCTTCAGCGCATCGGCGGCCAGGTTTGAGCAGTGCATCTTGACGGGAGGCAGTCCGCCCAAAGCCTCGGCGACCTGACGGTTGGATATATCTTCGGCCTCGGCCAGAGTCTTGCCCTTGACCAGTTCGGTAATCATGCTGCTGGTGGCGATGGCGGCGCCGCAGCCAAAGGTGCGAAACCTTATATCCTCAATAACTTCGTCTTCGTTGACCTTGATGTACAACTTCATTATATCGCCGCACTTCATATTGCCCACCTCGCCGACTCCGTCGGCATCCTTAATCTCTCCCACATTGCGGGGATTTTGAAAATGATCCATGACTTTTTCGGTATACACTGGTACTCCCCCTATTCCTCTCCTGGTTTTCTGACTGGCGACATTTCCCGCAAGCGCTCTATGATGCCGGGGATGACAGACAGTACATAGTCGATGTCTGCCTCTGTTGTGGACTTGCCCAAGGTAAGGCGCAGTGAGCCATGGGCCGTCTGGTGGTCCAGTCCCATGGCCATCAAGACATGAGAAGGATCCAATGAACCTGACGTACAAGCTGAGCCGCTGGATCCAGCCCCCCCTGCCATGTCCAGACTGAGGAGCAGAGATTCTCCCTCGACCCGAAGGATGCTGACATTGACATTGCCGGGCAGACGCTGTTCCCGATGCCCGTTGAGGATGACATCGGGTAGCTTAGTGAGGCCGTCAATTAACTTATTCCTGAGGGCGGTCAGTCGCTTCTTAGTTTCCGCCTGTTCAGCCACAGCCAGTTCAAGAGCTTTGGCCAGGCCGATGATTCCCGCCACGTTTTCGGTGCCGGGGCGAAGATTGCGCTCCTGGGCGCCGCCATAGACAATGTTGCCGAGTTCCGTCCCCTTGCGCAGGTAGAGAACTCCAACTCCCTTGGGGCCGTAGATCTTGTGTCCCGATATGGAAAGCAGGTCTGTCCCCAGATCCTGGACATCCACGGGAATATTACCTACACTCTGAACGGCATCGGTATGGAAGCGGACTTTCCGCTCATGGGCGGCGTCAATTAACTCTTTGATGGGCTGGATTGTGCCCACTTCGTTATTGGCATGCATAATGGAGACCAGGATGGTGTCGTCGGTTAATGCCTCGGCTAAGTCCCGAGGAAGAACCATCCCCCATTCATCCACCGGCAGGATAGTTACCCGATATCCTTGTTTTTCTAGTGATTTGCATGTGTCCAAAATGGCATGGTGTTCTACGGCAGAGGTTATTATTTGTCCGCCCTTTTTACCGACTCTGGCAACAGAACCAAAGATGGCCATATTATCTGCCTCTGTGCCGCCAGCGGTAAAGAAAATTTCCCGGGGATCGGCGTTGAGGCTCTCGGCTACCCGTTCCCGAGCCTCATCCAGGTCCTTTCTGACCTCCCGGCCAAAAAAGTGGATGCTGGAGGGGTTGCCAAACTTCCCCTGAAGATAGGGAACCATTGCTTCAAACACTTCTGGCCGCACGGGGGTCGTGGCGGCATGATCAAGATATACTCGGCGCATTGTCTCACTCCTCAAGTGCACTAATAAGATCTGCTAGAGTGGTATCATCTAGCACAGCATTCATAGCGTTTTTTAACTTTTCCCACACAGTCCTGGTGGGGCATCGCCCCATATGTTTGCAACCCTCTTCCAAGTCCCCATCGGCGACGCACTGCATTGGCGCCACAGGGCCTTCTAGAGCAGTCAACACCTGATTGGCGCTGATTTCTGCAGGTGACCGGGCCAGGACGTAGCCGCCCTTGGCGCCCCGAAAGCTTTCCACCAGTTCGTCCTTGCGCAAGTCGCGGAACAACTGTTCTAGGTACTGTTCAGAAATCTGTTCAATCTCGGCAATCTCCCGCAACGGCACCTGTCCCTCCTGATACCTTTCGGCCAGAACCAACATGGCCCTCAATCCATATTCTCCCCGGGTAGAAATCCGCATATCCTCACCTCCAGATAACAACTGACAAAATAAAGCCTAGTCATTAACTCGGGATTATTATAGCATCGCTCACAATACCTGTCAAATAAAAATGGCCCCTTAGGAGCCAATTCTTCGCATCAGTGCGCTGTCGGCACAGATGCTGCACAGAGTAGTACTTCCCTCCGTATCGCCGGAGTTAATGATGGCGCCACATGCCCAGCACAACTTCCTTTCTTTCGTTCCATTCAGAATGTCCAACATCTTAATGCCTTTATCCCTTAGCCATTGGTACAACTCATTATTTTCCCCACCATAACGCTGGGCGAAGGCATGGAGAAAGAAAGTGTAATCGTAGAGGACCTCCTTAGTCCATGGGCAAAGCCCTGACTTCTGATAGCTGCGCCACCCCCGCAAGAGGTTGAGGGCAATCTTATTTCGCCTCTTTTTTCCTGGAATGACAGCGTCTGCCGCCACTGTTTTTAGCCACCTTTTAGCTAGCGCCGTATCCGTCAACTTGCTCTCCCTCCAATTCTCCCAAAAAAGATCCGGATTTTTTCCCACAGCCAAAACTTTACTATCACCTCCTGCTGCTCCTCATCAGCGGGTTCGGAGGCCTCCTCAACAAAACACAGGGGGGGGAACACTATACACCACCAGTTTCGTCCTGCACCCTCCCCTAGTTCAACGCGCAGCGACTTGTACTTGCCTGCGGGGTAGGCTGCCATGCCGTAAAGCCGGGTGGGGTAATCTGCAACGCCAAACTTAATATGTGCCGAATAGTCGCAGCCTGCTTGCTGGAGAACATCATGGGCAATGCCCTGGATGGCGCTTTTGTTCATTAGAATCCAAGCGCAAACCTCCTTCTGTTCCATTTCTGCAAAGACTGGTCCCAATTCAAGGACGATTTGATCCCTGACCTGTTCCTTAATTTGCTGATCTTGGGGGCTGTCGCTGTTGGCAATGACGTGGAGCCGGACTACATCGGGAACGGCTAGAGCAGTGTGCTGGACTACTAGCATTACCATTAACATAATTATTGCTGTGAGCCTGAGTCTCATTTATCCATTCCCATATGCTCTTTGATAAATCCTAGGGCGCCTTTTTCCAGGCGCGAGACTTGTGCCTGGGATATCCCGATGGATGCGGCAACCTGGACTTGAGTCATACCGATGAAAAAGCGCTTATGCATTATCTCCTTTTCCCGAGGAGAGAGTCTTTCCAGGGCTTCTATGAGGAGCATTCTCTGCATCCAGCTATTATCATCATTGTTTACATCACGAATGTGATCCATCAAGTACAGGGGGTCGGTGCTATCGCTATAAACGGCGTCGTATAGGGATAGCGGGTCAAAATTGGCATCCAGGGCCTGTACCACTTCTTCCGGTGAAATTTCCAGGGAAGCGGCGATCTCTTCGATGGTAGGTTCTCTGCCAATACTCTTGGCAAGGTGCTCCTTGGCTTGCAAAGCCTTGTGGGCTGTTCGGCGTAGGGAACGACTGACGCGAATGGCATTATTGTCCCGAAGATAGCGGCGGATTTCCCCTAGAATCATGGGCACTGCATAGGTCGAGAACTTAACTCCTATTGTGGGATCAAAATTGTCCACCGCCTTGACCAGACCGACACATCCCACTTGGAAGAGGTCGTCGATATTCTCGCCCCGGTTGTGGAATTGCTTCAAGACAGATAGAACCAAGCGCAAATTGCCCTGAATTATCTTTTCCCGGGATTCCTTGCACCCTGCAATTTTCCTTTTAAATAGCCTTTCCATCTCTTGGGCAGTGGGAACCTTGAGACTATAGGTATCAATTCCGCTGACTGTGACCCTGCGGCTAAGCATTGGCAGCCCCCCCCAATTCTCTCTGCCCGCTAGTATTGCCAAAAGCACACACCTTTTAATCATAAAAAAATGCCCAATGGCATTTTAATTTTATTTCCTTGCCCACATCACCCGGTCATATCCCCCCAGGTCCTTCTCAACCCGGGAGTGGGGGAATCCTCCATCTAAAAAGAGCTTTCGAGCCGAGGCAGCCTGGGTGCTGCCAATCTCGATAAATACCATGCCGCCGGGGACAAGGTAGTCCCCAACCTGCCTAAGCAGGCGCCGGTAGTGCCATAGTCCATCCTGCCCCGACACCAAAGCATTGCGGGGTTCGTGGCGGGAAACCTCTGGCTGTAATCCAGAGAACTCTTCCTCTGCAATGTAGGGCAAATTGGCGGTGACACAATGAAAGCCTTGGCCTCGCCACCCTTCCAGGGGATGGAGCAGGTCGCCACAGAAGAAACCAACCCTGTCTTTCACCCCCAGATGGCAGGCATTTTGCCGTGCCACCTGCAGAGCTGACGGGGATAGATCCACTGCCGCTAAGCGGGCCCAGGGCAAGAGGGCCAATAAACTTAGCCCGATGGCGCCGCTACCCGTTCCTATATCGGCAAGGCGCAAGGGTGTCGAGGGAAATCTTTTTTTCAGTTCATGAATTGCCCTCTCCACAAGAATCTCGGACTCGGGACGGGGAATCAACACATTTTCATTGACGATAAACTCCCAATGCAAAAAAGACTTTGTCCCGGTTATATAGGCCATGGGCTTGCGCAATGCCCGCTGGGTCACGCCCTGGCTATAGCGTTGGGCCTCCGAGGGAGAGAGCCTCTCATCGCCATGGGCAATGACTGCTACGATATCGGCATTTAAGCTATGAGCCAGAAGCAGTTGAGCCTCAAACCAGGGGTTTTCCACCCCTGCAGCCCGTAGCCTTTCTGCCCCCTGGGCAATAGCCTCCCTGCGGGTGCTCACCTTATTCCAGCTGGGCAAGGCGAGCTACCTGATCGGCGGTAGTCAGGCTCTCAACAATTTCGTCGATGTCCCCTGCCAGAATTTCATTAAGCCGATGAATAGTCAAGCCGATGCGATGATCCGTCACCCGACTCTGGGGATAATTATAGGTGCGAATCCGCTCGCTGCGGTCTCCTGTGCCTACCTGACTTTTCCTTTCAGCGGCCAATTCTGCCTGTTGCTCGGACTGAAATTTCTCATATACCCTTGACCTTAGTACTCGCATGGCCTTTTCTTTATTTTTTAGCTGAGACTTTTCGTCCTGGCAGGAAACGACAATTCCTGTAGGGTTATGGGTTATCCTCACCGCCGATTGGGTGGTGTTGACACTCTGGCCACCAGGACCTGTAGCGCAGAAGATATCTATGCGCAAGTCATTGGGGTTGATTTCTACTTCGACTTCTTCCGCTTCCGGGAGCACAGCCACCGTCACAGTGGAAGTATGAATCCGGCCACCCGATTCAGTGGTGGGGATGCGCTGGACCCGATGCACTCCACTTTCAAACTTCAGACGACTGTAGGCGCCTTTTCCTTCAATGACAAAAATGATTTCCTTAATGCCGCCGATATCTGTGTAGTTGGAGTCAAGAATCTCTGTCTTCCAACGCCGGTTTTCGGCGTAGCGGGTGTACATCTTAAAGATTTCCATGGCAAAGAGGGCAGCCTCATCGCCACCTGCGCCGCCCCGAATTTCCAGAATGACGTTTTTGTCATCATTGGGATCCTTGGGGATCAAGAGGAGCTTGAGCTCCCGCTCCATGACCTCCATGGAGTCTTCCAGCTTAGCAGCCTCTTCCTTGGCAAGTTCTACCAGGTCGGCATCGGCTTTCTCTGCCAGTATTTCCCTGGCTTCCTCCAGCGCCTGGGCTGTCTCCTTATACCTGCGGTAGGTTTCCACGGTTTCTGACAGAGCGGCATGCTCCTTGGTAAGCTCTAACCAGCGCTTTTGATCCTTATTCACCAGTTCGGGATCAGAAACTTCTTTTTCTAAACGCAGGTGTCTCTGCAAGAGGGCTTCTAATTTGTCCAACATAAAATCACAACCTTTGGCCCAGAGATTTTCACAAAGTAATTATAGCTTTAGCCTTGCTCAGGGTCAACCACCGCTGTCAAAGCGGCGATGGCAACCTCCAGTTGTTCCAAATCCGGTTCCCGGGTGGTCAACTTTTGCAGGAGCAGTCCCGGCGCCAGAACCAAAGAGGCCAAGGGAGACTTGCTCTTGGCCGTCCACCGGGTCAGTTCATAGGCTATCCCGGCCAAGAGGGGGAGAAGAGCCAAACGCAGCAGCAACTTACTAGCTAAGTTGGCTGGGGTAAAGAGGGAAAACAAGAGTATGCTCAAGACAACGACTAGAAGCAAAAAACTAGTTCCACAGCGGGGATGCAGCCGAGAACAGGTAGCGGCCTCTTCCGGCGTCAGGGGTTTTCCAATTTCCCAGCAGCTGATGGACTTGTGCTCGGC
>DAIOXA010000001.1:11789-12751 GCA_036758185.1 Bacillota bacterium | reverse complement strand
ATGATAGGCAAAGGTTCGCTGGATATCCTTTAACAGGCCAATTAAAAATAGGTAGCCGACAAATAGCAGGACCCTCACCAAACCCTCGGCAATGTTCAATAAGAGGGGAGAAGCACTTATCCAGCCCTTCAGGGGATTGACTATTACTGCCGGCAGCAAAAAAAACAGGCCGACGCCCAATGCCAAGGCCAGCACAGTCACCAACGCCATTTGCCAGGAAGCGATTTCCTCCTCGGGGTCCAAGAGTTGGGCTGAACGGTTAAGACTGGCCACAGCGCTAACCATGGATTCAAACAACACCACAACTCCACGGATCAGCGGCCAACCCAAAATTGGCCACCGCTTGGCTAAGGGATTGAGCCTTTGCACCTCGGTAACAACGCTACCGCTGGGGGTGCGGACGGCGATGGCCTGCAGAGCGGGGCTACGCATCATCACACCCTCAAGGATTGCCTGTCCGCCCACGTTGGCCCTGCTCACATCGGCACCTCGTGGCAGCGGCGGCAGCGAGCCTCATAGGACTCGGAGGCGCCAACTAAAATTGTCGGTTCTGTTGCCCGAGCCGGCTCTCCATTGACCAGACGCTGAGTGCGGCTAGCGGGATTGCCACACTTAATACAAATAGCCTGAAGCTTGTCCACGTACTCAGCAATGGCCATAAGGGCAGGGGTGGGGCCAAAGGGCTGACCCCGGAAATCCATATCAAGGCCGGCCACAATTACCCGCTTGCCCTGATCAGCTAAACGCCTACAAACATTGACTAGGCCCATGTCGAAGAATTGGGCCTCATCGATGGCAACCATATCGGTATCCTCCAGTACCATGGAGTACAGCACTCCAGAGTCGAGGACGGCGACGGCCTCAGCATGCTCTCCATTGTGGGAAACCACGTTGACCATATTATAGCGGTCATCCAGTTTGGGCTTAAAGACCTGGATTTTGAGGCCCAATTCTTCGACATG
>DAIOXA010000001.1:2065-11779 GCA_036758185.1 Bacillota bacterium | reverse complement strand
GGGCTTAAAGCCCTGTTTTTTGGGGCGGGCGATGTGGCCCCGCCGTACCCGGCGGATTAATTCCTCACTTTTCCCGCTATACATGCTCCCACAGACGACCTCCAACCATCCCATATCCTTCATTAGATGCATAAGCTATCCCCCCAGCAAAGAATCTGTCAGCTTATTCTATTCTCTGCTGGGGTCAAATTTCCCTGCAATGAGTTTAGAATTCTAGGGCAGCATTCCCCTGGGATTTAGGTGGGCGCCGTTGACCTTCACTTCAAAGTGCAAGTGAGGACCGGTGGAATAACCTGTAGACCCCACTGTGGCAATGGCCTGCCCCTGCTCGACATAATCTCCCCGCTTTACCAAGAGTTTTGAGGCGTGGGCATAGAGGGTGGCCACCTGTTCATTGTGGCGAATTTCAACCATATATCCATAGGATCCCCTCCAGCCACTGGCAACTACAGTTCCTGAGGCAGCAGCGGATATCGTTGTTCCCCTCTTGCTGGTGATATCAATGCCCCGGTGAAAGCTTCTACCCCGCATACCAAAGCCAGAGGAAATATTCCCCAGGAGGGGCCAGATAAAACCAGGAACTGTGACATTGGCCATGCTCACCGAACCGCCCCGACTGGTCACCTTGGACTTTGGTGGAGGGTCGGGGAGTTTGGCCCCGGGCAATATCAATTTTGTGCCGGGTACCAGCTCGCTACTATCCAGGGCGTTGGCAAACCAAATAGTCTCTTCATCCACCCCGTATTTATTGGCCAGGGCCAAGAGTTCATCGCCTGGAACAACAGTGTACAACAAGCCTGGGACGCCGGGGAACTCCAGCTTTTGGCCTGGATGAATCAAGTGAGGGTTACTGATGCCATTGCTCTCGCAAATTGATGCGACAGTTACCCCAAAGGCTGCGGCAATGGAAATCAGATTGTCTCCCTTTTCAACAGTGTAGGTAATAACCTCTTCCCGTTGGTCTTTGTAGTCCCTATAGCGCGAGTACAACTCTGGGGAAAGGTAGTCGGAATTTTCCAGTTCAGCTATCATGACCTCAACGTCTTCAATGGATTTGGCAGTCACTGCCCCAACTGGCAGCAATGACATAACTAGGGCAATTGCCACTAGGCCGGTCAGGCTGAGCTTGAACATTTGCACGATCACCTCATTTTTGGAATAACGTTTTTTCCCAGGCTCAGCCCTATTATAACCCCGAGTTTTTCGATTATGCGCCCTTCCATCCCCCAGCCTAAACGCTGGCAGGGGGGATAATCTCACCACAACGTTGGACCTGACATAAAAAAATGTTATTATTAGGCCTGAAATAAGAAAAAACACCGGTGGTAGGCCACTACTCCATGCCAGCATTTCCTCCAAGTAGACTAGTAGACTATTAGATCACAGACCGAAGCCAAAACAGCAGGTCAGAGGTCCTCAACCTTATCAGGAACCGAAAGGGTCATCTTTTCCACATTGTTGTCGTTACTGCTGAACCCTTACCGAGTCGTCTGGCATCAATTGCCTTGGGCACAGGCGACATCGATTGCGTGTACCACTTTGCCCTATACGAACTCATAAACGCAGAAGATGCCCTTGAATTATTGAAGATCATGATTAAAGGCAAGCGGTTAAAAGGTATTTCTGATTTACCCCTGGCTTTAGTTTATGAGTCAGCGTACGCGTCCCCGTGGCGCAGCTTAGGATTCGAAGACATGGGGTTTGCGGTGCAAATTGTGGGTGGCGTCGACATAGCGAATGGTTCCGGTCTTGTAGCGCATGACAATGGAGTGGGTGCTGGCGCCCTCGCCGTGGTAGCGCACTCCCCGGAGCAAGTCGCCATCGGTAATGCCGGTGGCCGCAAAGAAGCAGTCATCCCCCCGGACCAAGTCCTTCATGGTCAAGAGCTGCCGGGGATCGGCAAGGCCCATTTCCTTAATCCTCTTCTCTTGAGCTTCATTTTCTGGCACTAGTCTGCCCTGAATCTCGCCTCCCAGACATTTGAGGGCAACGGCAGCTAGCACACCCTCCGGGGCCCCGCCAATACCCAACAGCATATCCACCCCCGAACCGGCCACAGCTGCCGACACTGCTGGCGCGACATCGCCGTCGGAGATAAGCTTGACCCTAGCTCCAGCCTTCCGCACCTGACGGATTATCTCTTGATGTCGGGGCCGATCCAATATTACAACTACCAGGTCCCGGACAGACTTATTTGTGGCCAGGGCCAGGGCCTCAAGGTTTTGGCTGGGGGAAGCATCCAAATGCACTTTACCCATAGCGCAAGGACCCACGGCAATTTTATCCATGTAAATGTCGGGAGCATGCAATAGGCAGCCCCGGGGAGCAATGCCAATTACGGCAATGGAGTTGGGCAATCCCTTGGCCACTAGGTTGGTACCCTCCACGGGGTCAACTGCTACGTCAACCTGAGGCCCTCCCAATCCCACCTCTTCACCGATATAGAGCATGGGCGCCTCGTCAATCTCCCCCTCGCCAATGACGACGGTACCACTGATCTGAACTGTGTCAAACATCCTGCGCATGGCATCCACCGCCGCCCCGTCAGCCTCTTCTTTTTTGCCCAGTCCCATCCAGCGACCGGAGGTAAGGGCCGCCGCCTCGGTTACCCGGACAATTTCCAGGGCCAGTTCCCGTTCCATTCGTCCTCACTCCTTTTGGTATAACATATATCCTCTTTATGACATACTATTCTGCGAGGACTGTTCTGATTCCTGCAAAAAAGCCGGGGTAATCCCGGCTATACTTATTGTAGTTTTTCCCAATCCTTGAGAAACTTGTCGATGCCCTGGTCTGTCAGCGGGTGCTTGGTTGCAGCCATAAGTGTGTCAAAGGGAACCGTGGCAAAATGGGCGCCAGCCTTGATGGAATCAGCAATGTGGGCTACGTTCCTGATACTGGCGGCAATTATCTTGCTATCCAGGCCAAAGTATGTGAAGGCGTCGGCGATATCTTGGACCAGGGCGATGCCATCGGCATTGACATCGTCCAGGCGCCCCACAAAGGGACTGACATAGGTCGCCCCGGCCCTGGCCGCCATCACCGCTTGATTCAATGAGAAAATCAAGGTGACATTGGTCTTGATTCCCTGGGCGGTAAGGGTTTTTGTAGCCTTGAGTCCTTCTGAGGTCATGGGGATTTTTATGACTATATTGGGGGAGAGGGCGGCAAGTTTTTCCGCTTCTTCCACCATGCCCCGGGCGTCCAAGCTGATGACTTCGGCACTGATGGGGCCGTCGACAATGGCGATTATTTCCTGGAGGAGTTGGTTAAAGTCTTTGCCTTCCCGGGCCACCAGACTGGGGTTGGTGGTGACGCCCTGGATTACACCTAGGTCCCAGGCCTCTTTGATATGGGCAACATTAGCTGTATCAATAAAGAATCTCATATATGGCCTCCTAGGCTCGACCGGCGCTACCGAAGAGATTGATCTTTTCCTTGACCACTTGTTTTAATGCTTCCCGGGCAGGACCCAAGAGCTTTCTGGGGTCGAACTCGCTGGGTTTCTCCGTGAGAACCTTGACTACAGCGGCAGTAAAGGCCTGACGAAGATCGGTATCGATGTTGATCTTGGAAATTCCGATGCCGATGGCTTTCCTTATTGCCTCCTCGGGTACCCCAGAAGCGCCGTGCAAGACAAGGGGAATCTCTACGACATTGCGGATTTTTTGCAGCCGCTCAAAATCTAGTCTTGGTTCGCCCTTATAGGGGCCATGGGCGGTGCCGATGGCCACGGCCAAGGCATCTACACCGGTGCGCTGGACAAATTCCTTGGCCTCGTCGGGATCTGTCATGGAGGCATCGCGGTCAGACACCGTGATGTCATCCTCGGCGCCGCCGATCTTACCCAGCTCGGCCTCCACCGTTACGCCAATGGGCTTTGCAACTCTGACAACTTCCAGGGTTTTGGCAATGTTTTCCTCAAAGGAATGTTTTGAGCCATCATACATTACGGCGGAAAACCCTGCCCGAATACACTGAACTGCCTGTTCGAAGCTGGTACCATGATCCAGATGCAAGGCTACAGGGATCTTTACCTGCTCAGATGCAGCCTTTACAATTGCCACAATATAGTCCAGCCCTGCATACTTAATGGCGCCCTGGCTTGCCTGAAGAATCACCGGTGATTCCAGTTCATCAGCAGCTTCGACAATTCCCTGGACAATCTCCAGGTTGTTGGTGTTGAAAGCTCCTACGGCATAGCCGCCTTTTGTTGCCTGCTCCAGCAGGCGGGACATTGGGACTAAAGCCAATTTACTTCCCTCCAAGACTTAATATTTTTCTGGCCTCAGCCGGGGTTGCCACCTCACGCCCCAGTTCCGCTGCCAATCTGACGATACGTGCAACCAACTCTTCATTGCCCTGTGCCAGTTGGCCCTTCTTATAATATATGTTATCTTCAAAGCCCACTCGCACATGACCGCCCAAAATTATTGCCATGGCGCCCAGGGGGAGCTCTGTCCTGCCAATTCCAGCCACCGTCCAAGTGCAATTAGGAGGGAGGAGGCCCCGCATGTACATCATGGCTTCTGGCGTTCCCGGCATCGCCCCGGGTACCCCTAGGACAAAGTCAAAGTGCAGCGGCAACTGAAGAGTGCCTTCCCTGACCAAGGTAAAAGCATTTTGAATCATGCCGGTGTCAAAGGCCTCAATCTCCGGCATAACGCCATACTGGATCATGGCCTTGGCAAAGGTGCGAATATCTTCCATGGTGTTTACAAAGAGGTCATCGCCAAAGTTTACGCTGCCAGTGGACAGGGTGGCCATATCGGGTTTTAGGGCAACAGGCTGCAGGCGTTCCTGGGGAGTCATGCCCACTGCGCCGCCGGTGGATACCTGGACGATGACATCAGATCTCTCTCTGATTCCAGTAATAATTTCCTTAAAGACGCCTGTACTTTGGGTAGAAGAACCGTCAGCATTGCGAGCATGGAGGTGAACGATGCTTGCCCCGGCTTGGGCAGAGCGACAGGCCGATTCTATAATTTCCAGGGGAGTAACCGGTAGGGCCGGGTTGGCCTCCTTTGTAGTCTCTGCCCCGGTCAGGGCAGCGGTGATGATTAATTTTGCCACGGGTTACACCACCTCCCTTTGTTTCTCCTTGGGAACGACACAGGTACCCTGGGCCGATACTACCACTTGGGGTGGGTTGAGCTGCTGGGCAGCCGATGGCCCCACTTCTGGTGTGGCGGCGATAATCTTTCTGGCTTCAAAGGCCATAGTCCTAGAAGTGTTTCCCACCTCGACAATGGTTGCCACTACTTCCAGAAAATCTCCGGCATACACCGGCGCCTTGAACTCTATATTTTCATAGGCAAGAAAGAGTCCTTCGTCCCCATCATGGCAAATCAAGAGGGCGGTGGCTGCATCGCCAAAAAGCCCCAACACCTTGGCGCCATCCACCAAGTTGCCTCCGTAATGGGCATCTTGGCTACTCATCCGTACGCGCAAACTGAACTCCATAATACCTGACTCTCCTTTTTCTACGTCAGCTCCTCGACAAGCTGCAGTACAATATTGATATCGAAGGGTTTCTTTAAATACGCCGCTGCGCCCATGCCCATAACTCTTTTATCCAGGTCAGCTTGGGCTTGGGCCGTCATGATTATTACCGGAGGAGCTCCTTGCATCTCAACTATTTGCTTCAGCGTCATCACCCCGTCCAGCTGGGGCATCTTAACATCTAGAAACACCAAATCCACTTGCTGCTGAGTCAAAATTTCGAGAGCCTCATCGCCACTACCAGCTTCTAACACAGCATACTTGTCACGGCCTAACATTTCGACCAGCAGTCGCCGAATCCCCTGTTGATCATCGACTATGAGAATGTGCTTCTTGGCCAAAAGCCTTCCCCCCGCCCAATAGTGGTATTACTCACTTATTCTCTATATTAGGGCATTTCCCTGCATGTTGGGAGCTTTTACCACTGGCGGCGACAAAGCTCGTGAAGAGGGGATGGGGGCGGTTGGGCCTGGATTTAAACTCAGGGTGAAACTGAGTCCCAATGTACCAAGGATGTCCCGGCAACTCAACGACCTCCACCAAGCTTTCATCGGGGGAAAGGCCGCTGAAAACCAAACCTGCCTCTCCCAACTGCTGCCGGTAGGTGTTGTTAAATTCATAGCGGTGGCGATGGCGCTCGTAGATCATGACGTCGTCGTAGATATCCTTGAGATGGCTATCCTGCGTAATCTTACAGGGATACAGCCCCAGCCGCATTGTCCCACCCTTGTCCTCGACGCTCTGCTGCTCATCCATCAGGCTAATGACGGGATGAGGGGTGCCTGAAAACTCTGAGCTGTTGGCGCCAGTAAGGCCCGCCACATTCCGGGCGAACTCGATGACCATACATTGCATCCCCAGGCAGATGCCGAAGAGGGGTTTTTTGTTAGCCCGGGCATAAGAACATACGGTAACCTTGCCTTCAATTCCTCGGTCGCCAAACCCCCCAGGCACGATGATGCCCGCCACATCCTCCAGCGGTGAACAGCCATTGGCCTCAATCTCCTCAGAATCTATCCACTTAATATCCACCCGCACTCCCAGGCCCAGGCCGGCGTGGTAAAGGGCCTCGGCCACGCTGAGATAAGCATCATGAAGGGCGACGTACTTGCCCACCAGGGCAATCTTTACTTCACCTTGAAGGTTGCGGGTTTTTTCTACCAATCGCTTCCACTCCGCCAAATCTGGAGTGCAAATCTCATAGCCTAGTCTGCGGCAAACCAAGTCAGCAACACCTTGGTCCTCCAAGAGCAGAGGCACATCGTAGATGTGCTCTACATCAGCATTTTCTATTACCGCTTCTTGGTCGATATCACAAAAAAGTGCGATTTTGGCCTTGAGCTCTTCGGTTAGAGGCTGCTGGGTACGGCAGACGATGATGTCCGGCTGAATGCCGATGCTCCGCAACTCTTTTACACTGTGTTGCGTCGGCTTTGTCTTGAGCTCTCCGGTTTTTTCTAGCCAGGGAATCAAGGTCACGTGTATGTACATGACGGACTCCTTGCCGATATCGATGCGCAACTGACGGATGGCTTCCAAGAAAGGCAAGCTCTCGATATCCCCTACCGTGCCGCCAATCTCGGTTATTACCACATCGGCGCCCTTTTCGGTTCCCGCCCGCAGGATAAGTTGCTTGATTTCGTTGGTAATGTGGGGAATGACCTGGACAGTCTTGCCTAAGTATTCTCCCCGCCGTTCCTGATGAATTACCGACCAGTAAACCTTACCGGAGGTGACATTATTAGTCTTGGATAGGTTGATGTCGATGAAACGTTCATAATGCCCAAGGTCTAAATCTGTTTCTGCCCCGTCATCGGTGACAAAGACCTCGCCATGTTGATAGGGACTCATGGTTCCAGGATCGACGTTAATATAAGGGTCAAACTTTTGGATAGTTACATTCAGTCCTCTAGCCTTGAGCAAGCGCCCCAGGGATGCCGCAGTTATGCCCTTTCCCAGGGATGAGACGACACCGCCGGTTACAAAGATATATTTCGCCAAATGTTATTACCTCCTGCCTGCGAATCTATCCAGTCTATTCTACCTCTAATTTCCGAGGCAGGCAAACATCATCCGTTATATAATCCCCAATTGGCGGGTGGTCATTTCCCGTGCAATAAAACTGGCGACCTGCCGCGGCGTAGTTCCGACGCCAAAACCTGCATCATAGCCCAATTCCAAAGCCAACTGATGGGAAATCCGCGGTCCGCCGGCCACCAATACCACCTGGTGTCTTATTCCTTCTGCCTCCAGTAGCTCCACCAACTGAGTGAGGTTGGAAATATGGACATCCCTTTGTGTGTCTACTTGAGAAACCAGAAGGGCATCGGCCTTTCGACGCCGTGCCTCGGCTACCAAAGCGGAATTGGCCACTTGGCTACCGAGATTCCAGGCGTTAATCCAGGGGTAGCGCTCTAAGCCATATTCTCCATTATAGCCCTTCATATTCATGATGGCATCGATTCCCACTGTGTGAGCGTCGGTACCCGTACAGGCAGCAACGACATTGATTTTCCTGCCGATATATTCTTGAATATAGTCGTTGATCTCATAAAAACTCATTTCCTCGATTTCAACTTCTGCCACCTGCAGAAAAGATAGGTCGACATTGTGCCGACTATGCCCGTATACCACAAAGAAGCTAAATCCAGTCCCCTGCTGGGCCATGTGCACCACCTCAACCTGCTCCAGGCCCATTTTCTCTGCCAGGGCCACGGCGGCGGCCCGAGCCAAAGGACCCGCATCCACGGGCAGGGTAAAGGATAATTGGATGGCGCCGTCATCGACGGCGTCGCCATAGGCCATTATATTTTTAGAATTTGGCATCACTGTGCCCCCCTTTAGCTCCGTTAATTATTTCCTGGAAGGGGTTGTAGTATCCCGGGGCCTTGAGGACCACTCCATGTAAGCCCTTGCCCCCATCTATAGGTCGCTTTACATCGGCAAATATCCCCCGTTCCAAAGCCTCAAAGAGACCAATGTCAGCAACTTCCTTCAGCAACCCTCCTGCCTTTTCCAGGATCAACGCAGCCCGCTGGTGAATCCTGCCATTAGGCTTTATTTCAAGCTCTTCTCCCAAGTGCCGGGCATTGTTCATAATATAACGAGCGCCCTCCAATGCCAGGAAGCGATCCTGAATAAAGGGGGTATGGATTGCCTCGGTCAACATTCCCAAGAGGTGAATGCCCTGTCCCGTCAGGACTGAGGTCAAGTTAAAGAGACCATTTTGTAGGTAGCCCTTAAAGATATTGCCCGTCATGTGTTTGGTAGGGGGCATGAACTTCAGGGGCGAATTGGGAAAGAGCTGGCGAGATAGTTGGGCTTGTGCTATTTCCAGCAGCAGGCCATCTTCAAGATCGGGGTTGATTTCAAAGGCATGGCCCAATCCCATCTGCCACTCTTGCAATCCTGCCGCCAAGGCAAGTTGCTCATTGATGAATTGGGAGGCCGTCACTGTGTGGGCCTCGGCCACTGCGTCAGCGGTGGTGAGGTAGTTGTCCTCTCCGGTATTGATTATTATGCCGGCATAGGCGTTTATTGCCCGGGAGAAGTTTTGGTCAATCAAGGTCCGTTGCATATTGATGTCCCGGAAAAGGATCCCATAGAGGGCATCATTGAGCATCATATCCAAGCGTTCCAGGGCGCCTAAGGCGGCGATTTCGGGCATACAGAGGCCAGAGCAGTAATTGACCAGCATAATATAGCGACCCAATCGCTCCCCCACTTCATCCAAGGCCCGGCGCATTATACCGAAGTTCTCCTGGGTCGCATAGGTGCCGCCAAACCCCTCCCGGGTTGCACCGTGGGGGACATAGTCCAGTAGGCTTTGACCGGTGGTGCGAATGACGGCGATGATGTCTGCCCCCTGTTCCGCTGCAGCTTGGGCCTGGATGACATCCTGCATGATGTCGCCGGTGGCAACGATGACGTAGAGGAGGGGGGTAGGCCCTTGTTGAAGTTTGCCCTGCAAATCCTTGCGGAGCTGTCGATTATCAGCTATCTTTTCCAGGCCTGGCCGCGCCAGTTCCAGGAGAAAGGGGTACAGTTGTTGGGGGGATTGCCGGGGCAGGGCAAAGAGATCCAGCTCCCCCGAAACAACTTGGCGGGCAACATCCTTGGGGGTGGCATTCAAATGCTTGGCGGCATTGCCCAGCCAATAGGCCGCGCCCTGGCCCAATTCTCCCATATCGGCAATTTTCTCGATGATTATGT
>DAIOXA010000001.1:858-2055 GCA_036758185.1 Bacillota bacterium | reverse complement strand
GCTCCACCGCTTCGGTGGTGCGGGCTTCGATAAAGCTCTGGACATCGGCAGCAATTTTCCTTGCTGCAGCCCGGCAGTCTCGAACCAGGCCACTATCCAATTCTAATCTCATTCCATCAACTCCTCTTGGGGGGCAACCCCAATTCTTGGGCCGCAGTAGCCAGAATCTCGGACCCCAGTCCAAGGAAAGCGGCAATTTTTAGGGCATCCTGGGGCGCCTCCCCCGTACTGGGTACCAAGGCGTAATTCATCAGCTTAGTTATCTGTTCCAGGCCTTCTTGCCCCGGCGGGTTGGGGCCATCGTTGAAGGTCAAGTCCGGTCGGGACGGTCCAGCAACGGGGGTCAAGCCCGATACCCTCAACTTGGTTATGTTGGGGAGTTCTGAAAGGCCGGGGAAGTGGGTGGCAATCAGGGTAATACTCTGTCCACGTTTCAGCCAGTGGGCAATTGCCTTGACCAAGGCGTTGCCCTCCCAGGGATTGGTGCCCCGGGCGGGCTCGTCCAGCAAGTACAGCCCAAACTGCTCCCGGCGAGGCAAGACCTTAGCCAGGGCGTGAATCTCTGCACCAAAGGTGCTGAGACCCTGCTGAAGGTCCTCATCTTGCTGGGAGTAAAAGATGAAAGACCGCAGGGAAAATTTAAATGCCTTAGCTGGGGCCAGCAGTCCCATCTGCGCCATGGCTACCGCCAACCCTGCCGACTTTAATGAAACGGACTTTCCACCCATATTTGCCCCTGTGATTGCCGTCACCAAAGAATTCCCTAAGTTTAGGGAAAGGGGTTGGAAGGAAAGGCCTTGTTTAGAGAGGTACTGTTCAACCACGGGGTTGACGAAATCCAGTAGGCATAAACGCGAACCAGGAACAATTTCCGGTACGCACCACGCCGCGCCACGAGCCAAGTGAGCCTTGGCAAGAATTAAGTCCAACCTACCTAAGCGGCGGCAGGCTGCCAACAGCCGGCGTCGGTGGGCGGCGACCTCTTGGCTTAGCTCTGCCCGGACCCGGTGTTCCAACTCCTGAATCTTTTCCTCCAGGGCATGAATTTCCTGGCTCAGCCCTGTCATCTCGGGGGTATCCCGAAGGCGATATTCAACTTCGGTATATGTCTCGGCGGTAAAGGCCAACAGTGGACAATGGGTCAACTCCCGTATTAGCTCGTCCTCCAGCTTGCTGATCTGCAAACGCCCTTGAAGA
>DAIOXA010000001.1:0-848 GCA_036758185.1 Bacillota bacterium | reverse complement strand
GCCTGTCTTGCTACTAACATCCTCCTGGACTTCTTGCCTTAAATGAGCGAGGGCGGACTTTAACCGGCGCTGCTCCTCCCGGTATTCGTCTAGCTGGGGGGCAAAGCTGCCCGCCAAATAAAAACCGGGGGAATCGCCTTGAGCTAAAGTCCTGTAGAGTTCCGGAATGTCAGGTGGTATGAGCCGGGAAGGCGCCCACTTCAGCTCGCTCAGCAATTGATTGATCTTGGCCGCGGCCTGCAAAAACCGCTTTACTTCAAAGAGCTCTACATCCTCCAAAACGTACGCAAGGCTAGATTTTCTGATGATGGCCCGGATATCCTTGAGGGCATGGAGGGACTGTTCCAATTCATCTATATGCTGCCGTGACCACCCCTCCAATAGAGAATTGATCAGGGTCCATTCCTGCTGAAGTTGGGCCTCACAGCCCGGGAGGTACACCGGCATCCTCTGCTTCATGTGCATGCCATAGGGAGAGAGAGGGCGCAGTTGTTGCTTTATGTGGTTAAGCCCAATCCTCTCGGCACTCTTACTATCAATGAAGGGCATTTTCTTCGCCTCCCCCCGCCAAGGGATCCAGGACAAATTGCCCTGGCAACATTTTTCGGATATTGGCCACCAATTCTGCAGAGGAAACCCTTCGCCCTCGGGGGTCTACAGGGTTGACGGTAATGGCCTCAAGGTTAATGGGCGCCACCACCGCCACCTGGACTCCGCTCCGGAGCAAGCGCTGCCACCGCTCTGCCTCGACAAAGACCCGCGTGCCATCCCAGACGATTACGCTGAGAGCCTTGCCCCGGGCTGCAGTGGTCAGGAGAGCGGCCAGTTCATCAGTGAGGGCGCCACCC